>NZ_DBJD01000082.1:43305-55056 GCF_002297065.1 Treponema sp. UBA785
TTTTAAGTTGTTTCGCAACGAACTGAGAAACAACCGATGATAAGAAAGTTTGCAACGCAAACTTTTTAGGATAAAAACAGACGACATTTTCGGCTGTTTTTATCTTATCTCCTCGTGCATAATAAAAAGCATAAAATAAAAAAATTTGACTATTTTACACTAAACCTTTCATCTTTTATAAAATCTTCGAGAGAAAGTTTCCAATCTGGAAGTTTTATGTTCAAAGCTGACTGGATTTTTGAAGTATCAAGCACGCTGTAAGCAGGACGCTTTGCCTTTACAGGATAATCGTCTGTCGTGCAGCTGTTGATTGCGCAGTTATTTGAAATTCGTCCGTATTTTGTTCCAAGTGAATAAATTTCTCTGCAAAAATCAAACCAGGTGGTCTGGCCGGCATCGGTCACGTTGTAAATTCCGTATGGAACAGTTTTTTTGTTGCAAATTTCAAAAATGACTTGAGCTAAAGTCGAACAGTTTGTCGGAGTTCCTTTTTGGTCGCAGACAACTCTGACGCTTTCCCTGCTGTTCATGGCTTTTGTCATTGTGTATACAAAATTCTTTCCATAAAAACCGTAGAGCCACGCTGTACGAAGAATATAATACCTTTGAGTTGATGAAATTATATTGTCTTCGCCACTGGCTTTTGTTTTTCCATAAACGCTGGCCGGAGATTTTTTTTCAGTTTCCAAAATTGGCTGAACAGCATTTCCGTCAAAAACGTAATCTGTGCTTATGTGAATAATTGCAGCGCCTTTTTTTTCAGCAATCCGCGCCAAATTAAGAGGTCCTGCCGAATTAATTTTTTGAGCAGATTCTTTTTCGTCTTCTGCCTTGTCAACAGCCGTATAAGCAGAACAATTTACGATAAAATCGATTTTAGAACCAGAACCTATCTCAAGTTTATTCGCAAAATTTTCAAGCTCAGAAAAATCTGCGACATCGACTTCGCTGCCTGTTCCTGCATAAGCAATTTTATTCTTTTGAAAAAGCTCACAAAGCTGAGAACCGAGCATTCCCCTGCAACCTAGAACCCAAATCATCTCAGTTTTCTCCAATCCAATGGGCGCTCATATCAAAATATTTTTTTGAAAAATCAAAGGCTGGATGTTTTTTGTCTTTTTCGCTCAAAAGAGGCTCTACATCTCCACAGATTGAATGCCAGTCAATGCTAATAGTCTTGTCGTTCCACATAAGACCAGCTTCATCTTCCGGATGATAAAAATCCGTACATTTATATGTAAAAACTGCAAAATCGCTAATTACATAAAAACCGTGCGCAAAACCTTCCGGAATGTAAAACATATTGTTTTTCTGAGAATCAAGAACAACTCCGTAAGATTTTCCGAAAGCAGGAGAGCCGTTTCGTAAATCTACAGCAACATCGTAAACTTTTCCTTCAAGCGCACGAACGAGTTTTCCTTGAGGATGCTTTGTCTGAAAATGCAGCCCGCGCAAAACGCCTCCTTTGCTAGCGCTCTGATTGTCCTGAACGAACTTCATTGTAAGACCGGCTTCAAAAAAGTCTTTTTCTGAATATGTTTCTGCAAAGTAACCACGGGCATCTCCAAAAATTTTTGGCTGAATTTCCCATAATCCTTCAATTGGGCATTTATTGAACTCAAAAGACATTAAAAATTCTCCGCAATATATTTTAAATAAGAGCCGTAATCGGTTTTAAAGCCTTTTGCAATTTCAAGAAGCGCATCTTTTGTAATCCAGCCGTTGTTAAATGCAATTTCTTCTATACAAGCAACATACATTCCCTGACGTTTTTGAATTGTTTCGATGAAATTTCCGGCTTCTGAAAGGCCTTCGTATGTTCCTGTATCAAGCCAGGCAAAACCGCGTCCCAGAATTTCTACGTTGAGTTTTTGCTGAACCAAATATTCATTATTAACAGAAGTGATTTCGATTTCACCACGGGCAGAAGGCTTTACATTTTCTGCAATTTTTACAACGCTGTTGTCATAAAAATAAAGTCCAGGAACTGCATAGTTTGATTTTGGTTTTGCAGGTTTTTCTTCAATTCCGAGAGCTTTTCCGTTTTTGTCAAATTCAACAACTCCGTAGGCTGTCGGATCTTTTACAAAATAACCGAAAATTGTCGCTCCGCCTTCTGTTTCCACTCGTTTGCGAGCATTTAAAAGGCTTTCTGAAAAGCGCTGGCCGTAAAAAATGTTATCGCCGAGAACAAGAGCAACGCTGTCGTTTCCGATGAATTCTTTTCCAACAATAAAAGCATCTGCAAGACCTCTCGGTTTGTCCTGAACCGCGTATTCAAATTTCATTCCGAGCTGGCATCCATCGCCAAAAAGCTCCTTAAAAACCGGCAAATCGCGTGGAGTTGAAATTATCAAAACTTCGCGGATTCCTGCAAGCATAAGACAGCTTAGCGGATAGTAAATCATAGGTTTGTCATAAACTGGAAGAATCTGCTTGCTGACAGCCCTTGTGAGCGGATAGAGACGGGTTCCGCTTCCTCCTGCAAGAATTATACCCTTCATAAAAAAACTCCCATAGTTTTCAATTTCAAGAACAATACAAGTCCTATACTATTATTCTACCATTATTGAGCATAATAAATCAATTCGTTAGAATAGGAGCATTGTGTTATACAGATATTCCAAAGACGGACGTGGACGGCCTGTAAAAACCGCCGCTATTTATACAAAAAAAGAACATAAAATTTCTTTAGACAAAATTGACGCAGACTGCCTTAGAGTTGTTTTTCATTTAAAAGAATGTGGCTTTAACACTTACATCGTCGGAGGGGCAGTAAGAGATTTGCTTACTGGAAAAACTCCAAAAGATTTTGACATTGTTACAAATGCAACTCCAAGCAAAATTAAAAAACTTTTTAGAAATTCCCGGATTATTGGAAAGAGATTCAGACTTGTCCATGTTTTTTTCGGGGAAAAGATTTTTGAAGTTTCAACTTTCCGCTCGACAGTTGACGGAAGTGTAGGAAACAGTTTTGGTTCGATTGAAGAAGATGTTCAGCGCCGTGATTTTACTCTAAACGCTCTTTATTATGATCCTTCAAAAGAGCAGATTATCGATTATGTCGGCGGAGTGCAGGATATAAAAAATCATATTTTAAGACCTGTAATTCCTTTGAACAGAATTTTTGAAGAAGATCCTGTCAGAATGTTGCGCGCAGTAAAATACAGTTCGACCTGCAGCTGCAAAATGGGCTTTGCATTAAAACACAAAATCAGGAAAAGTGCGCATCTCTTGCTTCCTGTAAGTCCAAGCCGTTTGACAGAAGAAATGCTGAAAATTTTGAATTCTGGCCATTCATCTGAAATTATAGCAGCCTGCCTTAAGACTGATCTTTATATGTACCTTCAGCCGAACGCAAGCAGCATGATGTATCAGTCAAAAAAATTTGAACAAAGCTATATGAAGCACCTTGCAGAAATGGACAAAATAGTTCAAAAAGACAAAACTGTAAGGCTCGGACAAAAACTGTTCTATCTGATTATTGATTTTGTCGATACGCTTACAGACTGGAAAAAAGAAATTTCTGGAAAAACGGCAACTGGCGAACTTTATTTAAAAACTTGGGCTCAGGTAAGAAATTTTGTTCTTCCAATAAATCCACAGCGCACAGAACTTGAATACGCAATTCGTCTGGCTTTAAAAACACTCGGAGTCGCAATAAAAATCCCAAAAAGCGCATTTAAAGTTCGAAAAACTGTAAAATTTCTTCCGGCAGAAGAAAAAATTGCCGAGATAAGATAAATAAAAAAAATAAATCCAAGAAAAAACACCTTGAAATACAGACGCTAATTGCGTTTTTTAAGGTGTTTTTTTATGCAGTCTTTAAATCCGAAACCAAAATATGGTCTACAATAATCGAAATATCCTCAAGGAGAATTCCCGCATTTTTTTCGATTGACGAAGTCACGTAATTTTTTAAATTTTTACTCAATTCTGTAAGCGGTTCTCCAAAAGGAACATCTATCGTCACAAAAAAACGGTATCCTGTCTTGTCCGCCTTTATGTTCAAACTTTTTAAGCGGATTAAGCTGTTAAATTTCTTAACTGCATCTCCTGCAAGGCCTGCAAGATGAGCCTGAGAAATATTTTTTCTTGCAGTAACTGAGAAGGCCGGGCGGACTACAGATTTTTCAAAAAGCTTTGCATTTACTTCGACTGTAGTTTTCTTTTCTTCTGTTTTGAAAAAATGACGGAAAAACTTTCTTTTTGAAAGGCTGACTTTTACTTTTGAAACAAAAATTCTTGAATAATTTCCAGCTTCTTTTACCTCGTACGAGCGGACTGGAATTACATGCTTTCCTTCAATCTGCCGGCTTATACGGGCTTCTTCAATTTGCTGAGGAGTGGCAATGTCTTCGATTCTTATATATTTTTCCGGAAGAGGAATTTGAAGGCGCATTGCAATCTTATTGACCATCTTTTCGCTTGTGCCGAGCAGCAGAATTTTTTTTATCTGTTTTTTCTGAATTGCAAGAGCTACGCTGTCTCTGTGCTTTTTGTCATCGAAAAGCGCAACGCGAACTGCCCCCATATAACTTTTTTCAAGTTTTGCGGAATGCCCGGCAAGAATATTGTCTTCATAAATCAAAAGCCCGTCATCAATTATCGCCTTTATATGATATTTTTGAGCGACAAGCTTTGCGCGAAAACTTTTTCCTGTGCCAGATGGACCGAAAAATGCAAAAACTTGAAGAGGCTTTTGTTTAAAATTAAGAATTTCTCCAATATTCATACCCATATTATAATTCACAAGGCAAGTTTATCAAGGAGGATTTTAAAACTGAAACGAAATTTTCTCCTGGAGGACAAACTATTTTTTTCGGAAGGTTGAATAGATTTTCCTGAAATTCCAAAGAATAAGAATGGAGAAAAAGATTTTGTTTTTCTGAAATCTGTTTTGCTCCGTAAACTGTATCTCCAAGCAGAGGATGCGCGTGGTAAGCACTCGTTGCGCGAATTTGATGAGTTCTTCCTGTAGAAATTACGAATTTTACGAAAGTAACCTGAATGCCTTTATATTCTCCGTACGCAACCGGAATTACCGTTGTATAGCTTTCCTTTGAATTTTTTGAATCGGAATTTACAGAAACTGTATGAAATTTTGAACTATTTAAGTCTTTTTCATTTCTGCTGATTTTTTCTGTCCATATTTCTGTTTTTCCCAAAGCGCCTTCAATGATTGCAATATAAGTTTTTTTTATTTTGTGTTCCTGAATTGCCTTAGAAAACTCCTGCGCACCTTCGAGATTTTGGCTAAAAGCAATAAGCCCTGTAGTTCTTCTGTCAAGACGATGCAAAGGACCTGTTCTAAATGAAAGACTCTTTTGAGCATTTTTAGAATTAAAAAAATCGTAATCTTCTTGGACAAAAACATTGAGAGCCAGTTCGCCGGCTTTTGACTTTTGAACAGGAAGATCGTAAGGCTTGTTTAAAAAAAGAAGTTCTTGAGTACGAAGCACTATCCATCCTTCTGGAAGAGAAGTGATTTTTTTTTGATTTTTTTTGTCTGTTAGAAGCGCGGTTTCCGCTAAAAACGAGGCTATTTTTATTTCATCGCCTTTTTGAATTCTATATTCGCCTTTCTGTTTTTTTTCATTGACCTTTATCAATCCGTTTCTGAGAGCCTTATAAAGCTGCGAAAGATTTTCTTCTGAGAGAAGTTTTTTTGCAATTCTGTCGAGTCTTCTTCCTTCATCATCTTTTCCAGTTTTTAAGCGAATAAATTCCATAACTTATAAACTATAAACAGAACCTATAAAAATTTCAATTTTGACAAACAAAGCTTGTACAAGCTCAATATAAAATGTCTGCATAAAATGCTTAAATAACTAGACAAAAATGCGCATACCGATAAAATAATGAGTATGTTTAAAGGTGTATGGGTACAGTTTCAAACTCTTTTGTCTTCTCCGATATTTCTTGCCTGTGTTTCCAGTTGGTTTCTTGCTCAGTTTTTAAAAACACTCATAAAACTTTTTGCTGGAAAAGTCCACAGCATAAAAGAGCTTGTTGAACTTCTGATATGGCGAACCGGAGGAATGCCTTCAAGCCATAGCGCCCTTGTCGCCTGCCTTTGTACTTGCATTGGAATTACGGAAGGATTCAATTCCGGACTGTTTGTTCTTTCTTTCTGTTTTTTTATGGTTACAATCCGCGATGCTGTCGGTGTAAGAAGAGCAAATGGAATTCAGGCAAATATGATTAACAGAATCGGAAATCTTTTAAAAGATCAGGGACTTGTCCAGGAATACAAAAATCTAAAAGAAGTTCAAGGACATTCTCCGATGGAAGTTATCGTTGGCTGTATTCTTGGTTTTTTTGTCGGTATCGGTTTTTTAGTTTTGTAGGCTGCAATGAAAATTTCGACAAAACTTCTGGCTTCTTCTGCTTTATTTGCATTGACCTTTTTTTTTGTAATCTGTTTTCGCGCTGTTCCAGAAAGCCAGCTTTGGAAAGGCTGGCGGCTTCTTTATGTAAAGTCCGAAAAACTTTCTGAACAAAATATCTGTTCAATTCTTGAAAAAAACGGCTGCAAAAATGTCGTGAGCAGGGTGAACCAGAAAAGCCCTGTCTATTCAGAATTTTCACCTATCCAAGTTCAGCCGAAAAATTCATATATTTACAGAAAGAACGGATTTTTTAGAGACAAATCTTCTACATATTTTGTATTTTATGTTCCAGAAAAAAACACTTCCGCTCTGAAAAATGCAGTTTACGAAATAAACGGATTTTCACAAACCTTTGCGTCATGTGACGGGGGAGCCGTTTTTCCGTGGATTTGTCCTTTTTTAGCTTTTATTTTTTTCGCTGTTCTCTTTTATTTTTCTAAACAGAAATTTAAATTTCTTATAGTCTCTCTGGAGCTTCTTGTTTTGTCGATTACAAGACCTTTGTACACAGTCTGCGGAGCAATTTTTCTTTCACTTTTTGCAAATTTTCTTCTCGTAAAAATTTACGGCAGAGACGGTTTTTTTAAAGATTCGAAAAACGCTGTTTTTATAATGCCAATGATTGTTTTTTCTTTTACTGCGCTTGCTTTTTCGTCGGTTTTAAGTTCATTTTTATTTGCAGTTTCTTTTGCAGGCGGTTGGCTCGGACTTAAGGTTTTTGAAGAATTTTATTCATTTTTCTGCAAAAAAAATGGAAATCTTCAGTTTAATTTTGTTTACATCAAAAAATCTTCAGACGTAAAAACCGTCACCTCATCAAATTCTTTTTTGCTTGGAATTGTTTTTGTCTTTATAGCGTTTCTTTTTGCATTTTCGTCGATTTTTTCAGGAATTTCTCAGGCTTCGTTCTCTGATCAAAGACCTTTTCTTCCGGCTCCTCTTTCTTCAAACTCAAAAAGTTCAAAAGATGCTGAAATGCTTCCAAATCTTGAAGATTTTGTTGACTGGAGCTGGTTTACAGTTTCTTTTCCGTTCAGAAAATTGAATTCTTCTTCGACTGAAATTCAAAATTCTTTTGGCGAGAGCATCGTTATTCCAGATTTTTTTATTGGAAAAGACAATTCCTCTGGAAAAGAGAAGATTTTTTCATCTCAAAATAAAGTTTTGACCTATGATTCTTCCTTTGTTCACTCGATTTATGATAAGATAAACAAAAGCGATTATCCTGCCCTTGAAAAAGTTCTGCTTTTGCAGGGGAAAAATACATCTTATGGATACACAAAAAACGCAGGAACAAGTTCAGAAAAAGCAGTTCCTCTAGTATTGAGCTTTTTTGCATTTATTCCATTGATTCTCTTTTTATATTATTTTGTGGGAAATAAAAAAAATGAGGCCAATTTATAAATTCGTTTCAGAAGATACTGGATTAATTACTAAAACTGTAAGCGGATTTATTCCAGAAACAGTTGTAATTCCTCTAAAAAAAAGCAGCCAAGATGAAATTGAAATTCTCGTAAAAGCCGGAGACACGGTAAAAGAAGGGCAGGTTATTGCAAAATCTCAGGATACCTGCATTCATTCTTCGATTCCTGGAACTGTTATAAATATCGTTTATTCAAAATTTGCAGACGGAAATGAAGGTTATGCCGCAAAAATCCGGCTCGAAGGAGTTTTTTCTTTTACTGGAAAAAAAATCATCGAAAAAGAATGGAAGTCAAAAGATTCTTCAACACTGATTTTTTTAATGAAAGAGGGAGGAGTTTTAAACACTTTTTCTTCTCCTGAGCCGCTCAATGCTCAGATAAAAAATCTTGATAAAACAAAAGACCGTTTTCTCGTAGTTCGGCTTTACTCTGAAGATCCCTCAAGAATTACTGACAGTTTTGTTACTGAGCATTATTTTGAAAAAATAAAGACCGGCGTAGCAATTACTGCAAAAGCAATGGAAGCAAAAGGAATTCTTTTTGCCTTTGACAGCAATAAATCAATTCCACAGAATTTTGCTGACAGTTTTGAAACAGAAACAGCAGTTGTTTCGATTGATGCAAAAAAATATCCAAATGGTTTTATACACGAGATTGTCAATGCAGCAAAAAAAATGCTCAAAAATTCGATTTTTAAGAATACAGGAAACCGCGATTTATTCATAGATTCTGTTACGGCACTGAATGTTTACAATGCAGTTGTTTTGGAAAAACCAGAAATTACAGCAGAAATTCAAGTTACTGGAGACTGCCTTAACGCCGGAGCCGTAATAAGTGTAAAAACAGGAACAAGTTTGCGACAACTTGCAGAACAGGCCGGCGGTTTTAAAAGAGAACCTGGAAAAATTATAATAAATGGAAAAATTACAGGAAATTCTGTTTCGGATATAGATATTCCAATTTCAAAAGATATAAAATCGGTGGCATTTATTCCTTTCAGACAACTTTATAACCAGACAGAACAAAGCTGCATTCGTTGTGGAAACTGTCTAAGCTGCTGTCCTGTAGGACTTTCGCCAGAAACTCTTTACAGATGCTTTAAAAATAGAGACCACAACAACAGCGAATTGCAGTTAATCGAAAAAACTGCAATTTTGTGCACAGAATGTTCTTTGTGTAATTCTGTCTGCCCATCAAGAATTCCGCTAAGCCAGACAATTGCGCTCTTAAAAAAAGGAAAAATAAATGAAAAATAAAATAAAAATTACATTGCATCCTTTTTCATATTTGAATTTTTCTGAAAAAACAAATGCAATTTTTTTACTCACATTCTTAGCCTGCCATGTTTTTATGCTTTTTATAACAAAAAGCTGGGCAAACCTTTTTGTAATTCTGGCGGCTGTCGCAGCGACACTTTTGGCAGAAGTTTTTGAAAAAACATACGGAAAAAGAAAAGATTCCTACAGTTTTCTCAATTCAATTATTCAAGGAATTTTAGCTGGACTTTTTTTACCTTCAGCATTTCCTATTTATGCTGTTTTTTTTACAGTTTTTTTTGTATTTGTCTGTTCAAGATATTTTATCGGAAGCTTTGCAGACTGCTGGATAAATCTTCCTTGTCTTTCTGTCTGCATCTGCTGGATTTTGGGAACTTCGCTCTTTCCAGACTGGCAGCTCACGCATGAAATTATATTTGCAAGAAATCCATCTCTGGAACTTATTCAAAACGGCACATTCCCAATGCTTGCCCTTGATTCAAAAATTACATCGTTTTTTAACAGGACGATTTTTTCGCTTTTTGGATTTTCAATTCCAGACGGTTATATTTCTCTTTTTTGGGACACCGGCTCTTTAATTCCTGCATTCAGATTCAATTTTATAACGCTGATTTCTTCGATTGTTTTAATTTCGATGGATATTGTAAAGGCGATGATTCCCGGACTTTTTTTACTAACCTATGGTATTCTAGTATTTTTAGGTCCATACTTCTTTGGATTTAGCGGACATGGCGACCTTCTTCTTGCATTTTGCACTAGCGGACTCCTTTTTTCTTCGATTTATTTGCTTCAGTTTGCCGGAACAATTCCAATGTCTCTTTTAGGAAAGGCATTTTATGCTTTTTTTGCCGGAGTTCTTGCATATTTGATAATTGGAGCCGGAACTTCTCCAGCAGGAGCTGTTTTTACAGTTCTTTTGATGAATGTTTTAAGCCTTTTTATCCAGCATATTGAAAAAATTGCCGAAATCAAAAAAGTTAAAAAAATTCTTCTTGAACGCGTAAAAGAATTTGAGGAAGGAACAAATGCTTAGCGAAAAAAACAAAATAATTTTAATAAAAATCAGTATTCTGGCAGGAGCATTTATCGTAACCTGCGCAATTCTAATTACAATGATTTTCCTTGCAAAAAGTTTCTGGAAAAACGGTCTAAAGGTTAGTGTGGAGCAGACTCTCGAAAAATATTCCGAAAACACATATAAAACGGGAGACTTTGTCGAATTAAAATCGCAGCTTTCACCTGGAGCGGCAGTTTTTAATTGTAAAAAAAACAACGATTCAAGCCGTTATTATGCCGTAATAATGCGGATTTCTACAATTTCGGGACCTGCGCCAACGGTTTTTCTGTGCTCTGAATATGAGGCGGAATTTGCAGGATTTGCTATTGAAAATGGAAATTTAAAACAGACAATGACCCCAGATTTCCAGGAAATCCATATACGCTATTGGAAATCTTTGTTGCCGAAAATTTTACAAAAGGCAGGACTTTTTGATGACTGATTATAAAAAATTTCTTATTTACATTGGGACAACACTTGCAATAGTTCTTTCTTTTCCAGGAAGAATTGCATACGGAGTTTTTGCGCTGCTTCATTTTAATGTCTCTGTAGTTCTTCTGACGCTGATGCTTTATGCAATAAATCTATTAAATGTAAAATTTCTGCGTCTTGGAATTTGTTCTCTTGAACTTGTTGCTTTGACAATTTTATATAAGCAGCTGCTTGTCATTTTTTGCCCTGTTGCAGCCCTTACAATCGGCTTTTCTTTTTATTTGCCTGCGGTTTCCGCTGTTGTAATAACGGTTTTTAATCTTAGAATAAAAAAATCAATAAAAGAAAGCTGCCTTGATAAATTAAAAAAATCGCTCAGCATTTCTGCATTTTGCTTTATAATTTTTGTTTTAAGAGACACTTTAGGATTCGGAACAATAACGCTTCCAAAATGGCAGTCGCTCTTAGTAATAAAAATACCTGAAATTCCATTTTTTGCAGGAAATTCATTTATGTCCTTTTTTGCGACAATTCCGGGCTGTATGGTTTTGACAGTTCTTGTTTTTTTTGCCGGCCTAAAAATAAATGGCGTTTTTGCAGGAGAAAAAAATGCTTGAAATCATTTTCTTTTATCTTTTTTTTGGCTCAATAGCACTTTATTATGGTGTCGGATTAAAAAAAATTCTTACCATAAGAAAAACTCCTCGCTGTTATTTAAAAGATGTCTTAAAATCGCTTTTTATTACAGTTTCTGTTTCATCAGTTGCTTATCTGTTGGACGAATATGTTTTTGCCAGACTTGGCATAAGCGAAATATATCCTTTTTTTATGACGATTTTTTTTGCCGCAATTTCATACGGCATTCACCGGCTTATAAAAACAAGTTTTTTTGATTTTACGGAAGACTATATCGTTCCATTTATGATTGTCTTGATGAGTTTGACAGAAGGCTTCTCTTTCTTAAGC
Organism: Treponema sp. UBA785; assembly: GCF_002297065.1. Lineage (NCBI taxonomy): Bacteria > Pseudomonadati > Spirochaetota > Spirochaetia > Treponematales > Treponemataceae > Treponema > Treponema sp. UBA785. The sequence goes on from NZ_DBJD01000082.1 coordinate 54,854, forward strand.
ACAATTTTAATCTGTGTTTCTGGAGTTCTTTCTTTTTACCTTCTCATTTTATTCGTCTTTGCCTTAAGAACTCGATTTAAAATTTATCGAAAAGATGCTGGTGAAAAACCGTTTTTTATGCTTCTTCTTGGAACTGCCGTTCTTTTTATAGCAATTTACGGTTTTAATGCTTCCTGGCTTAATCTCGGGCTAATTTTATAAAG
>NZ_DBJD01000093.1:0-14529 GCF_002297065.1 Treponema sp. UBA785
TTTTTCTTGCTGCGGCTCATGTGGGCGGAATCGGGGCGAATTCAGTTTATCCTGCGGATTTTATCTATCAGAACATGGTGATTGGCTTCAATGTTGTTGAGGCGGCACGCAAAAACGGTGTAAAAAAGCTGATGAACCTCGGCTCAACCTGCATCTATCCTAAAATGGCTGAGCAGCCGATAAAGGAAGAGTCTCTTCTTACAGGTCCGCTTGAGCCTACGAATGACGCTTACGCTCTTGCGAAAATCAGCGTGATAAAACTTTGCACGGCGTACAACAGACAGTTCGGAACAAACTTTCTTTCTGTGATGCCGACGAATCTTTATGGAATCGGCGACAATTATGAGCTTGCTGGAAGTCACGTTTTCCCTGCGATGATTAGGAAATTCCACGAGGCAAAGGCGAGCGGCGAGGATGTCGTTCATCTTTGGGGCGACGGCTCTCCGTTGCGCGAATTCCTTTTTGCAGGCGACTTGGCGGATGCGGTTGTCTACCTTATGGAAAACAAGAACGCAGAAGATTTGCGAACTCCGACTGGAGACTTCGTGAATGTTGGAACCGGAAAAGAGCTGACAATCAAGGAGCTTGCCGAAACAATCCGAGCGGTTGTTTATGCTGATGTCGCAAAAGACGGAAGAACCTGCCGGATTGAATGGGACGCTTCAAAGCCTAACGGAACACCAAGAAAACTCTGCGATGTAACCCGCCTGAACAACCTAGGCTGGAAGGCAAAAGTCGATGTCCGCAAGGGAATTGAAATCAGCTATGACGACTTTCTGCATGGAAAGGTGCGAAAGTAAACATCATTTTTTTTTAGCAAAATAAAAGTAAAAGGCTTCGATATTGTTTAGTTACCGAAGCCTTTTTTATATATTTAATTGTTGTTTTCTTTTATTGTATTAGATGGTTGTTTGATGAAAATCTTTGGGAGAAATAAATCATAAAATATTTTGGTTGAAGTCGGTAATTATAATAATTTAAAACATAGTTCAAATGAATATGCATATAGAAAACTTGTTCTTGAGCCGCTGTCGTCTAGTGTTCAGTTGAAATTGATAAAAAAATATAGTGGAAAATCATTTTCTTTTTATATGACTTGCATATTGCCTATATATCCTGATTATTCAAAAAATGATTGTATTCATCCTTCTTTTATAGTTGAAACTTTGGACGGGATAAAAATATTAAAAAATGGTAATTGGAAACTTGTACTGCTAAAGATAATTATTGCTTTAGTTTTAGTTTGATATGTGGCTATTGTAAACTTGTTATGCTGGAAACTCCGGTAGAATATCAACACAAAGGATTTGCAGGGGCTGCATTGTGGATATCATTATCGAGTATAACAAATTTATAGAAACAGAGTCGTATCAGATGTTAAAATATTTAAGAAAAATTAGATATATTGCGGGTGAAGCTATACCTTGTGGAAATTGTGCATTAAACTTTGAAAGACTAATAAATTTTTATAAAAAAAATGGATTTTCCGTTAATGACACAAATAAAATACTTTTGATATTTGAAAAGTGATTTTTGATGGCATTTTGATTTCTTTTTATATTATGTTGCCGATTCTATCAGCAATAGAAGAGTAGATTTAAGGAGAAAATATTTTTGGAAATAACCGACCTTTTTAACAATATAAAAGACGTTTTTAATAAACCTGTTTATCTTATCAAATTTCTTTCGATAGCCATAGTTTTTGACATTAGTTCAGTCCTTGCTGCTCAAGAAAATTTGATTTTGTTTTATTTTTCATTTGATAAACATAGAATAGAATGTGTTGAATCATTAGTCAGATTAGTGTTTTTAGGGACGCTTATATGTTTTTGTGTAAAAATCATAATAGGCGGAATTTGCAGGATTGCTTTGGCACATTGGAAAAAAGAATATATTTCTAATGCAAAAGAAAATCTTTCTGTTGAAAATGCTATAAGAATTGCAGAGCGGAAAAATAATGAATTTGCATATAAAAAATTCTCTGAATGTAAACAGGCAATTTTTCAAGAACAGTCGATGTTTTGCGATATTGCGATTAACTTTTTGCTGGCTATTGTATATAGTCGCTTTTATCTTAGAGGTCTTACTGCTTTTAATTTGATTAAGATGCCGATATTATTTCTCGTGGTTCTGGTTTATTTTGTGATTTTAGTAATTATAATACTGACTCTTCTTAACAAGAAACTGTCGTACAGTACTGATTTCAATTTGGATTCTTGATATTATTTGTAACTCAACGGCTTTGGTAACATTTTGTTGCCGAAGCCGTTTTTTTGCACACGCATTTCTTTGGTTTTCAACTTTATTTTTCCCATTGAAGAAACCATTTCTTAGCGGTAAAATAAAAATATTATGGCTAAGAATCTTTCGGAGCTTTTGGGCTCTTTTGACTATATTTCCGTGGAAGGTGACGGAAAAACTGGATGTATCCTTTCTTCGGACTGTGTAATTTCTAACCTTGCTTTTGACAGTCGCGATGTTTCTGAGGGTTCTCTTTTTTTTGCGCTTCCGGGAACTCATACTACTGGTAATATTTTTATCAGTGACTGCATTAAAAAAGGTGCGGCGGCTGTTATTTTTCAGGACGATTTTGATGAAAAAACGGCTTTGGAAATTCAGAATGCCCTTCAAAATTCCAAGAATAAACCTGTTTTTTTACGCGTAAAGGACAGCCGTAAGGTTATGGCGCCTGTTGCAGCCTGTTTTTTTGATTATCCTTCTCAAAAACTCGGTGTTATCGGTGTTACTGGCACTGAAGGCAAATCTTCAACTGTAAGTTTTATCTGGCAGCTTTTGCGTCTTAACGGTCATAAGACTGGCTTTATTTCTACCGTTCAGTATTCTGTTGGCGGTGAAGCCCTTGCTAATCCTCAGCATACTACAACTCCTGAAGCTCCTGTAATTCAAAATTATCTTGCTCAAATGGTTCAGAACGGCTGTGAATACGCTGTAATCGAAACTTCAAGCCATGGTCTTTCTCCTAAGCTCAACCGTACTGGAAATATTGATTTTGACTGTGGTGTTTTTATGAATGTTACTCTCGAGCATCTTGAATTTCATAAAACTTTTGAGCAGTATCGCGACGACAAGGCTAATCTTTTTAGAAAACTTGACGAAAATTCTCACCAAAAAACTATTCTAGGAAAAAAAGTTGCTGTTCCTTCTTTTGGAATTGTAAATCTCGAGGACGAATCTGCCTCTTTCTTTATAAAAGCTACAAAACAGCCGGTTATTGGCTTTACAACGGAAGGCAAGGCCGGAAAACAGGCTGTCGCTGGTCTTGAAGAACAAAAGCCGCTTCCTCCAGTTCCTCCTTCTATTCCTTATCTTGTTGGCCGTAACATTGCGAGCGCGGCTTATGGGCTTTCGTTTAGCATTGTTGAGCCGAATCTTGTCGATAAAAATTCAAAACCTGTTGCCGCAGGCGTAATCCATATCAAGGCTTCTCTTCCTGGTGCTTTTAACGCATACAATATTATGGCGTCTTTGATTGCCGTTAGCCGTCTGACTTCGACCCCGCTCGAAAAAGTTGCAGAAAAAGTTTCTGAACTTGTGCCTGTAAAAGGCCGTATGACGGAAATTGACGAAGGCCAGCCTTTTGAAGTTATCGTGGATTACGCCCACACTCCTTCTAGTTTTGAAACTATTTTTCCGCCGTTAAAAAGACGCGCTTCTGGAAAGATTATAAGTCTTTTTGGTTCTGGCGGCGAACGCGATTTAAAAAAACGTCCTTTGCAGGGCGCTATTGCCGCTCGTTTTTGCGACGTTGTGATTTTGACTGATGAAGATCCGAGAGGTGAAGACAGTGTTGCTCTTCTTGAGCAGATTGCTGTTGGTGCAAAAAAAGAGGGCAAAGTTTTGAATAAGGATTTGTTTATAACTGCTGACCGTCCGTCGGCAATTCGTCAGGCTTTTAAAATGGCTAAAAAAAATGATATTGTTCTTTTGCTTGGAAAAAGCCATGAAAATTCAATCATTTATAAAGACGGACCTCATCCTTACGATGAAATTTCTGAAGCAAAAAAGGCCCTTGCAGAAATGGGCTACAATGCGAATTATGGGAGATAAAAAATAAAATGAATGTGACTGTTATTTACGGCGGAAAGTCTGGCGAACACGAGGTTTCTCTGGTTTCTGCGGCTTCTGTTGCTAGAAATATCGACAAAAAACATAAAATCACCCTGATTGCAATTACAAAGACCGGAAAATGGTTTTTGCAGCCGGAAACTGAGCTTGAAAGAATCAGAAACGATGAAAAATCTCATTTTGAAATAACCGAAGACAAAATAAATGAGGTTTTTGCAATTCCTGGCGGTGGAAAACAAAGAGCCTTTGTCGTAAACGGATGCGAAATTCCGTGCGATGTGGTTTTTCCGGTTTTGCACGGAACTTTTGGCGAAGACGGAACGATTCAGGGGCTTTTTGAAATGATAGGCGTTCCTTATGTCGGATGCAGTCCTTTGGGTTCTGCAATTACGATGGACAAAGAAAAAACAAAAGCTGTGCTTGAAAATGCCGGAATTCCTGTTGTTCCTGGAATTTGCGTAAGAAGAAGCGACCTTGCTGACTGGAAAAAATACGATGAAATTTTGGAGAACGCCCAAAAAAAGCTTGGTTTTCCGATGTTTGTGAAGCCTTGTTCTGCAGGTTCTTCTGACGGAGCTAATCTTGCCGTTGACCTGCGTCATTTGAACAGCGCAATTATTGATGCTTTTGATTGGGACGATAAAATTCTTATTGAAAAGGCTGTAAATGCCCGCGAAATTGAATGTTCTGTAACTGGAAATCCTACAATCTGTGATGGACAGAAAAGTTTTGAGGTTTTGACGGCTTATGGCCCTGGAGAAATTGCTCCTAAGCATGATTTTTATGATTATGACGCAAAGTACAATGACCCTGACGGCGCTGAGCTTTTGATTCCTGCGCGGCTCGAAGAAGATAAGCTGGAAGAAATTCGGAGTTTGGCAAAAAAAGCGTATGCTGCGCTTGATTTGTGCGGATTGAGCCGTGTTGATTTTTTTATGGACAAGGATTCTTCTGAAATTTATTTGAACGAAATAAATACAATGCCTGGTTTTACGCAAATTTCGATGTTCCCGAAGATGTGCGCAAAATTTGGGCTTGATTTTACTGCGCTGACTGAACTTTTGATGAACGAGGCTCTGTCAAAATTTGAAGCGGCTTCTAAATTAAAGACATCGCGCTGATTTTTTTAGAAAAAATTCTGCGTTAGCGGGTGGAGTGGCGGCTGTGCCGTTCCGGGGCTTTGCGCCGGAATGAAACCACGCAACACGCGGCCTGCCAAAACTGGCAGGAAACGCCCGTCTTAAAAATTTTATTGGAGACAAAAAATGGCTGATTTGAATGAACCTCTTCCTCCTGTTCCGAAAATTTATCCGGAAGGCTGTTTTTTTGACAAAATCGAGGATATTGCCGGAAAGCACGTTGTTGTTATGGGACTTGGGCTCAACGGTGGCGGCGAAGCGAGCGTGCGTTTTTTGCTTAAACATGGGGCTTACGTTCTTGTTACGGACATGAAGACGGCTGAACAGCTTGCTCCGACAATAAAATCGATTTCGGAAGACCGGGAACTTGATAAAAACCGGCTGACCTACCGTCTTGGCGAGCATAAAATCGAAGATTTTGAAAATGCGGACTGTGTAATTAAAAATCCTGGCGTAAAATACGACGGAAATAAATTTTTGGCTGCTGCAAAGGCGATTGAAACGGACATCAGCCTGTTTTTGCATTTTACTAAGGCGCCGATTATTGCGGTTACCGGTTCTAAGGGAAAAAGCTCGACTGTGAGCGCGATTTACTATGGTTTGAGGGAAGCTGGTTTTGAGGCGTTTCTTGGCGGAAATATTACTGTAAGTCCGCTGACTTTTCTTGAAAAAACGAGCGGAACTACTCCTGTTGTGCTTGAGCTTTCGAGCTGGCAGCTTGCCGACTTGCACGGAAGAAAAGCTCTAAAACCGCACATTGCGATTATTACGAAAATTATGCCTGACCATCAGAATTTTTATCATTCGATGCTTGCCTATGTCGCTGACAAAAAGCTGATTTATGCTGACCAGACTAAGAAGGACTTTACGATTCTTGATTTTGATGATGATGCGGCTTGTGACGGCGGAACTTTGATTGACAACTGGGGAAATATTTTTGCAAAAGAGACAAAGGCCCAGGTTTTGAGATATTCTAAGTCAAAATTGCCGGAAGGCGTTTTTGGCGTATGGCAGGATAAGAATGGAAATGGAATCTGCCGTCTGCCGGAAAAACTTTTGAGCCGTTATGCGCAAGGACACGGAAAAACAACCGATACAATTTTGAAGGAGCTTGTTGTTCCTGGCAAACATATGCGTCTTAATGTTTTAAACGCCGCCCTTGTTCTTGAGCTTATGGGTGTTGCTCCTGAGCAGACTGTCGAGATTTTGGGAAAATGGCACGGAATTGAACACCGTCTTGAATTTTTTCATTCGTACACGGTCAAATATAAGTCGGGAAATTCCTGTGTCTTTAGGTTTTACAACGACAGCGCGGCGACTGTGCCTGAGGCGGCGGCGGAAGCAACCCAGGCTTTTGGAAAACCTGTTGTTTTTTTGACTGGCGGAACGGACAAGGGGCTTGATTTAAGTCCTGTCGCTGATACGATTTCTAAAAGTACGGCTTTTAAACCTTCTTCGATTTATATGCTTGAAGGAAGCGCCAGCGACAAGATGATCTGCGATTTTAACAGGGCGAATATTTCGTTTAACGGACCTTTTAAAAATCTTGACGAAATGCTCAAGTCTCTAAAAACCGATATTTTGTCAAAGAATTGTTCCGGTGAAAAAGTTGTGGTTTTTAGTCCGGGCTCTACGAGTTTTGGAATGTTTATGAACGAATTTGATCGCGGAAATCAGTTTAAGGCGAAAGTCCGCGAGATTTTTATATAGACGGAATACAAGTCCTGGAGAAAAAAAATAGCCATGAAAAATACTGGAAAACTGCATGTAAATCTTATCGCCCTTGATTTGGACGACACTCTTTTAAACGACGAGCGCAAGATAAGTGACAGAAATGCAGAAATCTTAAAGCGATGCGCCCAGCGCGGAATTTACGTTGTTTTGTGTTCTGGCAGGGCAGAAGACGGAATCAAGCCTTTTGTAAGCAGACTGAATATTGCTGCCTTGGAAAGCGGAAAATATGTAATTGCAATAAACGGTTGCTCTATTTTTGACATGCACAAGCGTATTCAGATTTACAAAAAAACTGTGAGTGGCGAAGTCCTTTTGGAAGCGCATAAAATTGCTGTTGAAGAAGGTTTTGAAACAGAAGTTTATTCTGACGGCAAGGTTTTTTACAGCAAGGAGACGGACTGGACCTTGCGCGATGTCAGAATGTGCGGATTAAATGGAGAGGAAGCTCCAGATTTTGAAAAATTTTTGCTTGAGAACCAGAATTCATTTTTTAAAATGCTGATTCCTGGAGAACCTGAAAAAATTCAGGAACTGCAAAAAAAATTGAAGGCCAGCCTTGGTGAAAAAGCTGTAATTTTTACGAGCAAACCTTATTTTTTGGAAATTTTGCCGCCGGATTGTGGAAAAGGCGAGGCGATTGAATGGCTTTCTTCTTTTATAGGCATTGACCACAGCACGACTCTTGCCTTTGGCGACAGCATGAATGACGAAAGCATGATTGAAAAATGCGGTTACGGAGTTGCAATGGTGAACGGAAACGAGCACATAAAAAGTATTGCGGATTTTGTGACGGAAAAAACAAACAATGATGACGGTGTTGCAGATTTTATAGAAAAATATATTCTGTAAGTTTTTTGTAATTAAGATTTTTGATGATTTAGCCAGAATGTCGAATTTTGAAAGGAACAGTCATTTAAGAGCCATTTCCGTGCTGCGACACTGCGATATTTACGTAGCAAACTCGGTTAGGAATTTGTCGGAACTTTTCAATAGAAGATTATCGGCTCAAGCCCGATGATGGCATTAAATTATAAAACTCGAAATTAAGGGTATTTAAAACGAAAATGGGCGTCTAAAGACAATTTCTATCTTTGGACGCCCATTTTTTTATGGTTTGTCAATACTTAATTATTTTTTCCAAGGATTTTTGCGGATGAATGTCTCGTCGCGTTCGTATCCTACGGAGATTATTCCGACTGGAGTTTTGCAGTAGTCTTCGATAAATTCAACATATTCGCGCGCTTCTTTTGAAAGTTTTGAATATTTGCGGATTTCTTTGAGGGATTTTTTCCATCCTGTAAATTTCTGGAGAACTGGTTTTGCGTTTTCCATGTCTTCAACATTTGCCGGGAAGTCTGTCACGATTTTTCCGTTGATGTCGTAGGCAATGCAGGCTTCAATCTGTTCCATTGGATCGTAAATATCGAGATGTGTCAAAACAAGGCTGTCGATTGAGTTTACACGGCAGGCATAGCGCAATGCGACAAGGTCGAGATAACCGCAACGGCGTGCTCTTCCTGTTGTTACACCGTATTCACGTCCAGTGTCGCGTACTTTGCGGCAAAGCTCGCTTTCTGCTTCGTCCGAATCATTGAATTCTGTCGGCATTGGACCGTTTCCTACGCGAGTTTCGTAAGCTTTAAAGACGCCTAAGATTTTGTCTAAATCATGTGGACCGATTCCGCAACCTGTTGCAGCGCCAGCAGAGCATGAAGCTCCAGAAGAAACATAAGGATATGTTCCTGAATCAATGTCGAGCATTGCGCCCTGCGCACCTTCAAAAAGAATGTTGCTTTTGCGGTATTCGTACATTTTTTGAGTAAGGTCAACGCGCATTTTTATAAGCTGATCTTTGTATTTGTTGATGAATTCTAAATCTTCGCCCCCAAATTCATCCATTTTTTGTTTCCAGTCGAGGTCTGCAAGACGAATGCCGTCGCGCTGTGCTTTTTCTGAATAGGCGATTCCAATTCCGCGGCCTGTTGTTCCAATTGGGCGTTTGCGCTGAGAATCGCGATCTTTGTCCATTTGGCGGTAGCGTGGAAGAATAATGTGTGCACGGTCAGAAATAAAAACACGTCCTTCCCAGTTGATTCCGTTGTCTTTGAGCATCTGGAGTTCGTTAAAAAGTGCTTCTGGATCGATGACCATTCCAGCGCCTAAAAATACAGATTTGTTTGGATAAAGAATTCCGCTCGGAACTTGATGAAGCGCAAACTGTTTTCCGTCAACTACGATTGTATGACCTGCATTTGGACCGCCTGCGTAGCGAACAACGTATTCAGCATCTTCGGCAAGGTAATCAACGATTTTGCCTTTTCCTTCATCACCCCACTGGGCACCAATTACAACGACCTTCATAAAAAGCTCCTGCAAAACAAAAAACTAAATTTGTGTCGCCTCTGCAAGGGTTCTCACAAACGGCACTAATTTTATCATAAAAAAAGTTCTTATTCAATTAAACAAGACATTAAATAGACGTAGCAGGAAAAGCCTGTGCTGTTTTTTTCTGCACGCCGCTTAAAATCAGTTTTTCTCTCGCAGTTCTACACGACGGATTTTGCCAGAAATTGTTTTTGGAAGGGTTTCGGCAAATTCGATTATGCGGGGATGTTTGTATGCCGCCGTTTTTGACTTTATAAACTCAAAAAGCTCGAGTTTTAGCTCTTTTGTAGGTTCAAAGCCTTTGTTTAAAACAACGGTTGCTTTTATTGCCTGGCCGCGTTTTTCATCTGGAATGCCAGTTACTGCACATTCCAGAATCGCTGGATGCAAAAGAATTGCGCTTTCTACTTCAAAAGGACTTACTCTGTAGCCGGAAGTTTTTATTACGTCGTCTTTGCGTCCTATAAACCAAATGTAGCCGTCTTCATCGTAATATGCAACGTCGCCAGTGTAATAGTCGTCTCCGTTAAATGCTTTTTTTGTCTGTTCTTCATTTTTATAGTAGCCGGAAAAAAGTCCTGTCGGGCGCTGACCGTGCAGATGGATGACAATAGAGCCTTCTTCGTTTGGAGGGCATTTTGTTCCGTCTGACCTGACAATTTCCAAATCATAGCCAGGAGCAGGCTTGCCCATTGAGCCTGGTTTTATTTTCATTCCGGGAAAATTTCCTGCAAGAACGGTGGTTTCTGTCTGGCCAAATGCCTCGTGCATTTCGAGACCTGTTGCTTCATATACTTTCTCGTAAAGCTCCGGAGGAAGGGCTTCGCCTGCCGTCACAATGTGCTTTAAGGCTGACAAGTCGTATTTTTTTATGTCGGCTTTAACCATAAAGCGGAAAGTTGTCGGAGGCGCACAGAAAGTTGTAACGCGGTATTTTGAAATAATTTCGATTGTTTTTGATGGCGAAAAAGTTGCCATATCGTAAACCATTACCGCAGAACCGCAGATCCACTGTCCGTAGAGTTTTCCCCACATAGCCTTTGCCCAGCCGGTTTCTGCGACCGAAAGATGAAGTCCTCCGTCCATAACGTTCTGCCAGTATTTAGCAGTAACAATGTGTCCAAGAGGGTAGGTAAAGTTGTGCTGAACCATTTTTGGGTTTCCGCTTGTGCCGGAAGTAAAGTAAACGAGCATTGTGTCGCTGTTTTCTGTCGGGCGGGTGTTTTCTGAATCAAAATCTCTGGCCTTAAAATTTTCAATTTCGTCATAATAATTGAGCCAGCCGTCGCGATTTTTTCCGACTGTTACAACATTTTTGACTGTCGGTGAATTTTTGAGGGCAGATTCAATTCTTGTCTGAACCTCCTCATCTTCGTACGAAACTATCATTTTGATTTCGGCGGCATTTGTTCGGTACTCAATGTCTTTTGTTAAAAGCTGGTTTGTTGCAGGAACGGCAATTGCTCCGATTCTGTGCAGAGCAAGCAGAAAGAACCAGAATTCGTAGCGGCGGCGCAGAATAAGCATAACTGTGTCGCCTTTTTTGATTCCGTGGAACTTCAAAAAATCAGCAGTTTGCTTTGAACGTTCCGAAATTTGGCTGAAAGTAAAGTAATGGCTTTTTAGAGTGTCGTCGCACCAAACCATTGCCAGTTTTGAAGGAACAGTTTGCGCATAGCGGTCTACAATATCGTAGGCAAAATTGAAATTTGCAGGAATTTTAAGTTTAAAATTTTTCTTTAAATCCTCGTAATTACTGTATACTGTTTCGTCCTGAACGAAATCTTTGTAAAAGTTCATTTTTATTCCTAAAATTATATTTAATGTGCATCCTCCTAGTTAGACACGAATTTTTTTTAAAGGTTGCAGAAAAACTTATTTAGCCCAAACTTCGAGTTTTATGATTTTATGTCGTTATCGGACTTGACCCGGTAATCTATTGCACTTTTTTTGCAAGATTGCCGTGTCAAGCACGGCAATGACACTTAAATTACTGTTCTTATCAAAACTCGACATTCGGGCTATTTATTTACAGCTTTTATGATTGAATCGATGTTTTTTACGATTGATTCTGCGATTTCCGGTTTGTTCATTGTGTAAATGTGAATTCCCCGGATGCCGTTTGAAATTAAATCTATAATCTGGTCTGTGGCATAAGCGATTCCTGCCTGCTTCATAGCTTCGCTGTCGTTTCGGAAGCGGTCGCAAAAAGAAAGGAGCTTGCGTGGAATGTATGCATTTGAAAGGTCAACCATTTTACTTACCTGATTTGCGTTTGTAATCGGCATAATTCCTGCCAGAACAGGAACGTGAATTCCTGCGGACTGGAGACGGTACAAAAATGAATAAAGCATATCGTTGTCAAAAATCATCTGCGTAGTCAAAAAATCGACTCCGGCTTCGACTTTGTGCTTTAAGTTTTCGATGTCTGTGTCGCGGTTGGAGCTTTCCGGATGTCCTTCCGGATAACATGCGCCTCCTACACAGAATCCGTTTTGCTTTAAGAGCGGAACAAGGTCGGAAGCGTGGAAAAATCCTGAGGGAAAAAGGTTTTCTCCTTCAAAAGCGTCTTTTGGCAAGTCGCCGCGCAATGCAAGCACATTGGTTATGTTTTTTTGTTTGAGGGTTTGGATTGTCTGTAAAAGCTGTTCTTTTGTCGAGCGGACGCAAGTTAAGTGCGCAAGCGAAGCTGTTCCTGATTTTTCGACAGCCTGTGCAAGGTCGGAAGTGTTTGTTTGTGTTGAACCGCCTGCCCCGTAAGTTATTGAAATAAAATCTGGCTTTAGAGAACTTAATGAAAGCGCAGTTTTTTTTACTGAATCAAAAGCCTCCTGTTTTTTTGGAGGGAAAATTTCAAAAGATATGGTAACTTTTTTAGAATTTAAGATTTCGCTGATTTTCATGGTTTTTAAGTTTAACAGAAAAAAGTTTTGTAATCTATATTTGGGAAAAATCTGCGTTTTTTTGGAAAATTTGCGTCAGGGGCTGTTAGCCGCGAAAGCGGTTCGGACGCGCTTGCGCGGCTGAACGGAAAAATTGCGCAGCAATTTTATAACGCAAAGACCCGGCGGGCTGTCCTGGCAAGGTCAGCCCGGACGCCCGCAAGTTAAAATTCGCTTTGATTTTCTTCCAGCTGCCTTAAAATTGCAGAATCCATTTTTATGTGAAGGTTTTTTTCGTTGGAAGGCAGAACAAGTCCTTTGGGGCCGTTTTTTGCGCGGCGAAGGTGCTTGACCTGTGTGTAATAGAGGTCGGCTTCTCCGTTTTTGCGCGCCTTTGAGTAATAAACTGCAAGGTTTCCGGCGGCGAGCATAATTTCGAGCGGAACTGTTTTTCCTGAGCGTGCCTTTATAAAGACGTAGCCTCCCGGATAATCGCGCGTATGAAACCACAAATCCGGACCTTTTACATAATGGCGCAAAAGCTCGTCGTTTTCTGTGGCGTCGCGTCCAACAAGAATTGTCCAGCCCTTTGATTCGTAAGAAAGTCCCGGCCGTTCGCTCTGCTCCTGCTGCCGCGGTTTTTGCTGTTTGCGCAGGAGCTGTTCAAGTTTGACGGGATTTTTTTCTGCGAGCATTGAATTGTATTTTTTGTCGAGTTCGGAAATTTGTTTTTTTGAGAGGAGTATGTCGTGCTCCAAATCTTCGAGTCCGTGGCTTTGCCTTTTGTAAGTTTCGTAGTATTTTGCGGCGTTTTCGTGAGCTGATTTTTTCGGGTCGATTTTTATGTGGACTTTTTTGCCGTTTTCAAAGTCTTCGCAATCGAGGTAGCCGGAAGAAGCCTGTCCGTTTGTAAACATATAGCTGTAGGAAAGAATTAAATCTCCCCAGTGTTTCCATTGTTCCGCATTTAAAAAATCGCTTCGTTTTCGCTCAAGTTTTTCGAGCGCGTTTTCGAGCCTTGTTTTGTGCGAATTGTACCATTTTTCTGCCTGTTCGAGCAGTTTTTCGGTCGAAGTCCGTGAAGCGTTTTGAGAATAGAATAAATCGACTTTTTCGTTAAATGAAAGCTCTTTTGAGGTTTGTCCGCTGTTTTTTTTGTCTTTTAAGCCTTTTAAATTTTCCGAAGAATTTTGAATTTGATTAAAATCGCGGACTGGAAATTTTTGAAGGCTTAGGTTTTCCTCTTCGAGTTTTTCTTTTTCCGTCAAATCTGTAAAAATTTTAATTTCTGGCAAAACGAGAATTTCGCCTGAAATTTCGCCTTTTGCAGGACGGCGGTAAAAACTGTCAAAAATTACATTTTCTTTATTGCATAAAAAAATGTTTCCTGCGTTTGACCAAAGCCTTATGTAAAGATTTAATTCTTTAATTCCGTCTTCCTCGGCCTGGATTTTTTTCTTTTTTGCAAATTTTTCCTGGGCGGCAGGCATTACGTAAACCGGACCTTCGCGGTATGTTGAAATTTTTATAATCCGCTCTTTGCCAAGTTGCCGGCATTCCGTAATTTTTGCGCCTTTTATTCTTGAGCGAAGAATTTCGTAAAAACGCAGAGGTTTTTCGTTTTTTGGAATTTTTCTTTTTACTTCGTTGAGCCTGCATTCACCTGCGGCGAGGCAGATAAAAACTGTTTTTGGAACGCCGGGTTTGTAAGTATAAAGTGCAATCGAATCAAATGAAGGCTGTACAATTTCCTGAATAAACGAGCCTGTCAAATCCAGTTCTTTTAAGATTAAATCGATTTCGTTACAGTTAAGTGACATAAAAAAGGTTGGTTTTTGTTTGAAAAAAATGCCTGGAACTTTTATTGCCGCACAAAAAAAACTGTACGGCAATAAAAAATTTGAGCTTAAGCGGCTGCAATTTTTGAGGCTTAAACTCTCTGAAATTTATTTTTTAAATTTTGCTTCGAATTCTTCAAGAACTTTTTCTGGAGCTGGGCGCGCGTCGATGTCTACGAGGTTTCCTTTTTCCTTGTAAAAATCAATGAGCGGAGCTGTAGATTTTCTGTAAACTACAAGTCTGTTCTGAATTGATTCTGTTTTGTCGTCATCGCGGGTGTAAAGTTCTCCGCCGCATTTGTCGCATTTTCCTTCAACTTTTGGCGGATTGAATTTTACGTGGTACATCTGTCCGCAGTCTTTGCAGCATACGCGGCCGCCAAGACGCTCAACAACAGCTTCGTCTGCAATGTCGAAGTTTACGGCAGCGTCGATTTTTGCAAAAGATTCGAGCGCTTCTGCCTG
>NZ_DBJD01000081.1:0-10428 GCF_002297065.1 Treponema sp. UBA785
TCAAGCGTGAGACCGGCAGCAAGTTTTGCAGAAATCAAGGCAATCGGAAATCCTGTCGCCTTTGAAGCGAGAGCCGAAGAGCGCGAAGTTCTTGGGTTGATTTCGATGATTACGATTCTTCCGTTTTTAGGATTGTGCGCAAACTGAACGTTTGTTCCGCCGATTACGCCGATGTTCTCGACGATTTTAAATGCCATTTTCTGGAGCTTCTGCTCGAGTTCCTTGTCAATCGTCATAAAAGGAGCGGCGCAGAAAGAGTCTCCTGTGTGAACTCCAACCGCGTCAATATTTTCGATTGTGCAGATTGCGACCATCTGGTTCTTTGCGTCGCGCACAACCTCAACTTCAAGCTCTTCCCAGCCCAAAATCGACTCTTCAATAAGACACTGGTGAGTGAGCGAAAGGTCAAGGCCGTTTGAGACAATCGCGCGGAGCTCCTCGACATTGTAGCAGAAACCGCCGCCGGCTCCGCCCATCGTGTATGCAGGACGAACAACAAGCGGAAATCCGATTTCCTCGGCGATTTTTTCCGCGCCCTCTACAGTATGGCAAATATCAGAGCGAGGAGTGTCGATTCCAAGATTCTTCATTGTCTCCTTGAAAATCTCGCGGTCCTCTCCCCGCTCAATCGCGTCAAGATTAACACCGATTACTTTTACACCGTACTTGTCTAGAACACCAGACTTGTTAAGCTCCATCGCCATGTTAAGTCCGGTCTGACCGCCCAAGTTCGGAAGAAGCGCGTCCGGCCGTTCCTTCTCGATAATCTGGCTTATTCTTTCGACATTAAGAGGCTCAATATAAGTCGCGTCCGCCATAACAGGGTCGGTCATAATTGTAGCCGGATTTGAATTCACCAAAACAATCTTGTAGCCAAGCTCGCGCAAAGCCTTGCAAGCCTGAGTTCCCGAATAGTCAAATTCGCATGCCTGGCCAATAACAATCGGGCCTGAACCGATAATCAGAACTTTCTTAATGTCGTCTCTTTTCATATATACTCCTAAAATTTATAAAAACCAATTTTATTTTTAGGAGGGGAAAGTCTCCCCCTCGCTCCAAAGCCAAGCCGCTATGCTTTGTTGGCTTTTCCACTACCCCCTCTCCTAGGGCTCCGCCCTAAAACCCGGAAGCATCGGTTTTTCAAAAAAAAAGCCCGTTTCAAAAAGAAACAGGCTGACAAATTAACAGATAAAAACAATATGAGCGCAAACTTTAGTAATGAGAGTTGAACACATTTTTACATTGCGGCTAGCCATACTAAAATTGAATGTTACAGGATTTGTCAAAAAGTTTCAAGAAAATGCAAGTTATATTTTTTTGAACTTTTGCTTGTGGTATAATCAGTTTTATGAAATCTCAACTTACAACTCTTTGCTATATCGAAAAAAATAATTCTTACTTGATGCTGCACCGCGTAAAAAAGCAGAACGACATAAACCACGACAAATGGATTGGAGTCGGTGGTCATTTTGAGCATCATGAAAGTCCGGAAGACTGCCTTTTGCGGGAAGTTAAGGAAGAAACCGGACTTACGCTCAAAAAATTTGCTTTTCGAGGAATTGTCACTTTTGTTTCGGATGAAGACGAGGCTGAGTATATGTGTCTTTATACTTCCGACAAATTCGAAGGCAAACTCATTGATTGCAGCGAAGGCTGTTTGGAATGGGTTCCGTTTGAAAAAATTGAAAGCCTTGAACTTTGGGAAGGCGACAAAATTTTTCTCCGGCTTCTGCACACAAATGCGCCGTTTTTTTCGCTCAAATTGATTTACAAAAATGGAAAACTTGTAGAAAAATTTTTAAATGGAAAGGCAATTTAAAACAAAAAAACCGGTTATTTTCCGGTCTTTTTGTTTAAGATAAGCGCAACCACCAAAGAATTGGTTATTTTACATCACAGTTGTCTGCTTTTTCTGTTGTAATTTCTTTTCCAGCAGCGAGAGCTTTTTTTCCTGCAATCATAAAATTATGATTTTCGATTTTGTAACTTACTTTGCAGAACTTGTCAATGTCGATTTTTGCAGGTTTTTCGCAAGGCTCGCTTCCTTCCAAAGAAATTACAGTTCCTGGAGCGGCCCACGGAGCGGTCAAAAGCTCAACTTTTTCTTTTCCGTCTTCTGTATAATCGCAGGCAAGCAACATTCCGCGGCTTTCTACGCCTTTCATTTTGCGTGGAGCTAAGTTTGCCGCAATAATTACGTGTTTTCCGAGGAGCTCTTCTTCTTTCAAATATGGGCGCAATCCAGACTGAATAATTCTTGGTGTGCCAGAACCGTCGTCCATTGTCTCAACATACAGTTTGTCGCCCTGCGGATTTGTTTCAACTTTTTCGATTTTTGCAACTAAAAGCTCGATGTGGCTGTTAAAGTAAGCTGCCGGGTCTGTTTCTGCAGGGCTTACATTTCCAGCTGGCTTTGATTCAGTTTTCGCTTTTTCTGCCGGTTTTGAATGTGGTTTTTCTTTTGGCATGAGGGCTTCGATGTCAACTTCGCCGGCAACACAAGGAACAATAATTCCCCAGTTTTCCAAAACCTGCGGATGAACTTCGCCAAAAACACCAACTTGTTTACCGTTGAGCATGATTGCAGCCTGTCTTCCAGGAATAAAGCGAGGGTCTTCAACTTCTTTTACGTCATATTTGTGGTCGAGAAGATAAAGAAGAGCGCTTACTTCGCTTGCAAGACTGTTAAAGTTTGCATTGTTGCAGGCTGTCATAAATCCAAGTGACTGAATTGTTTTTGTTCCTGTGTTTTCGCTTGAATCCAGAAAAGCAACTTTTCCGATTTCGAAAATTTTGTGGGGGAATACAGCCTGTCCAGCCTGACTTTCTGCCCTCAACAGAGAGGCAATGATTGAAGGACGAACAAACTGGTAGTTTTCGCTCATAGGGTTTGAAATTTCGATTACATTTTCTGAGCTTACGCACATGCGGTCGATATAGTCGCGTTTTGAACCCAGATAGTTAAAAATCATTTCCTGATAGCCAAGACCGACCATAATTTCTTTTGCCTTGCGGCTAAAAAGCGTAACGTCAGAAAGCTGTCCGACTGTAAAATCGCTTGGACGAACAGGCTTAAAATTGTCCAGGCCAACGCCAATCATGACATCTTCGATTATATCGACTTCGTGTAAAAAGTCGTTTCTGTATGGAGGCGGATTGAGAACAAATTCAACATCGTTTTTATTTGCCTTGAGATAATTTGCAGTTTTTTCAGAAGCGTCAAAATCTTTGGCAGAAACATCGTTATCCATTCTGGCAAGCGCATCCAAAACTTCATTTTTTGTCAAATCGCAGCCAAGTTTTTTATTGATTGCCGCAAGAGTTGTTTTTGTTGACGGCTGGAAATAGAACGGAGCAACAATCTCTTTTCCGAGCGCAGTTTCGTATGGATGAACAACTTTTACCGGCAAAATTTCATAACCTGCATCAAAAAAGTCGCAGGCAACAATATTTGCAGAAAGCATAAGGTTTTCCATGTTGTCGCCAGTAAGCTCAACCATAAGGTCTTTGTCGCCAACCTGCACTGCTCCAAGTGTTGCGGAATTGATAACAGGAGCCATCGAAAGAACTTCGCCAGTGTCGTCTGTCAAAAGCGGAAATTTTGGCAAATCTTTTATAATCCAGCCAAAATCTTTGCCCTTTGGATGTTCAGTCAAAATCTGACGGCAAGTCATAGGCTGCTCGCACTGCAAAGGAACAAAAGAAGTTTTGTCAGGATCAACAGCCTTGTAATGGCAAGGCCACTTAATATCAGCCATTCTGTAAACGCCCATAGAAATTGAGCGGCGCTTGCGGCCAAAGTTCCAGCAGAGCTTTTCCTGAGTCTGGATAATATCCTTTAACATTGGATCGTCGATTGGTTTTCCAGAAATTACAAAACTTACCATATACGGACGGATATTTTTCATTTCCGGCTCAACCGTAATTACACGGTCTGCGCAATCCTTTACGCTGCCTTTTTTAGACAAAAAAGAAGAATAATTTGAGCGTTTTGCGCCTTCATGAATACGGAGCTGACGGGTAACGCCGCCGGTAGACCAAAGGTCAGGACGGTTCGTGTCGTTCAATTCGATTTTAATAACGCGTTCATTTTCCGGCTGAGACATATCCGGCTTTTCATCGAGTTCAGCTTTAGCAAAAGTAAGCTTTTTTTCCAAAGTGTCAAAGTCGTATTTTTTTCCAAGAAGATTAAAAAAAAGATTTTCGTTTACTTCAATTTTTGGCATGATTTTCCTCTAATTTTCGCGTTTAATTGCCTTTAAAATAATAGAAAAATTATATCGAATTAAAACTTTGCTGTCCACAAAAGCAAAATCTTCGCGAGGCTTGCGCAATTTTTTTAGGAATAAAAAAAGCAAGCGGCTATTTTTTATTTCTGTCAGAAACGTGGTTTAGCGAATATAGATTTGAAGCCGGCTTGTCCAAAATAAATTCAATTGCCTGATTTAATTTTGACTGAAGTTCTTCCTTTAAATACATTTGGTCGGAATCGTAGCTCAAAAGAAATTTTGCATCGATATTTAGAGCCCTGGAAACTGCTGTTAAAGTGTGTGCGGACGGCCAGCGTCCTTTTTCCATATTGCGGATTGTGTTAACAGCAACACCGCTTTTTTCGGATAATTTTTCTTGTGTAATGTGTTTTTCGTGCCTGATTCTTTTGACGTTGTCGCCGATTATTTCGCCAAGACTTTTATCGCTGTTCATTTTAAGAATTTATATCTGAATTACTTACAAAAACAGACTTACTTATTATTGAAAATGTATCAAAATAACCAATAAGTTGCGGTTGATTAAGTGAAAAATCTCTTTAATTGATATTTTTTTCTACAAAAGATATTATTTCTTTTATGATTGAATTAACTAGCAAACAGAGAAAGTTCCTGGAAAAATCAGCTCAGCCAATGACGCCTTTTGTTTTGATTGGCGGCGCCGGAGTAACAGAAGAGCAGATAAAGCAAATTCTGGCAGTTATAAAAGTTCACGAACTTATTAAAGTGAAATTTAACGAGTTTAAAGACGAAAAAAAAGAACTTGCAAGAACGATTGAAGAAAAAACAGATTCGACTCTTGTGCGAATAATTGGAAATGTTGCGATTTTTTACAAAGAAGCCGAAAAAATGGCTGACAGAAAATTTGCAAAAGGACTTTTAAAAGCGTAAAAAATTGTCGGTTTTTCTTGAAAAAGCGCAGGATATTGCCTGTTAAATTAAAATATTCTGTTATAAATTTATTTTAGTTTAGTTGCAGTAAAAATTCGTAAAGTCTTACCAGAAAAAATAATTCTTTTTAGAATCTGCCGCTGAATCCGGGCTTTTTGATAAGTTTTATCTTTAAGCCCTTTTTTAATTTAAAAAGGCGGCGCAAGCAATGCTGCGGCGGACGCGGCGGCCGAAGTTGCCGGAGGCAATGAGCGCAAGCGAAGCCAGAGCGGCCGGTCTGACGGTTAAATAGAACGCAGAAAAAATGACTTAAATTGGCAGAAAAATAACGCCCGAAAATCCCCAAAAATGGAAAAAATAAATTATCAAAAAGAGCTTGAAAAAATTATTTCGCAGTTTTCGCAGAAAAAGGACGGAGCTAAACCTTCGCTTTTGCTGCATGCTTGCTGCGGACCTTGCAGCAGTTATGTAATTGAGTATCTTTCTGGAATTTTTGATATAACTGTTTACTATTATAATCCGAATATTCACCCGGAAAATGAGTATTTTAGGCGGCTTGAAGAATTAAAAAAATTTTTGAAGGTTTTTCCTGATGCCTTAAAAAACAAGGTTAAGCTCGTTGTTGACGATTATAATCCGGAAGATTTTTTTGCCGCGACAAATGTCAGAAACGAAGCTGAGCTTCAGAAAGAAAGGGAGCGCGGGGAACGGTGCCGCCGATGCTACAGGCTGAGAATGAGCCGTTCCTGGGATTTTGCCTGCAAGAATGGTTTTGACTGGTTTACGACAACTTTGAGCATAAGTCCGCACAAAGACAGCCAGATGATAAACGAAATTGGAATTGCGCTGGAAAAGGCGGAAAATGGCGGTTTGGCAAAGACGAGATTTTTGGTTTCGGATTTTAAGAAAAAAGGCGGATTTTTAAGGAGCACGCAGCTTTCGGACGAATACGGACTTTGGCGGCAGGATTATTGTGGTTGCGTTTTTTCTATGCAAAATAATAAAATAGAAGAAAACAAAAATCGTTAAGGAAAAAATATGACGCAGGCTGAAAAATCGATTCAAGAAAGGGCGGACAGTATTCGCGATGTAATCCGATACATTGGAAGGTTTAGCAACGCGATTGTCGTGATTTATATTGACGACAGAATTATTGATTCGCCAATGTTTACGAGCCATATTCACGATATTGGACTTATAAAGCAGTCTGGATTGAAAGTTCTTTTGGTTCCCGGCGCGCATAAAAGAATCGATGAAATTCTTTCGAAAAATTCAATTGAATGGACGAGCTGCAACGGAAGCCGGATTACTTCTCCGCAGGCAATGGAGCTTATAAAAACCGCCGCTTTTGAAGTTGCAAACAACGTAATGACAAGCCTTGCAGGAGAGCACATAACCGCTGTAATCGGAAACTGGGTTCGGGCGCGCGGAAAAGGCGTTATAAACGGAATTGATTTTGGAACTGCCGGCGAAATTGACAAAATTGACGATTTGAGCCTGAAAACTGTTTTGGAAGACGGTTTTATTCCGATTTTTCCGTGCATTGGCTGGAGCTTGAACGGAAAACCTTACAATATTTCTTCGATGCAGCTGGCAACTCAGCTGGCTGTTCATTTGAAGGCGGACAAGCTGTTTTTTCTTGTGCCGGACGGCGAAATTACAGAAAGAAATTTTAATCTTCCAAAGGGAGTTGGACTTTCGCCGGAAGGCCATGTGCCGGCTTTGAATATTGAGGAAGCTGAAGAATTTATTTCGGTTAACGAAGATGAAGAAAAATTAAAATCTTCTGGCAAAAAAGGTGTTTTTGAAAAAGAAAGCGCCCTGCGCAAAAACATAATTTCGATTTTAAAGCTTTCTAAGGAAGCATGTAAAAAAGGCGTTGCCCGTGCGCATATTTTGAACGGCAATGTTGACGGAACTTTGCCTTGCGAAATTTTTAGCAATTTGGGTTCCGGAACGATGGTCTATTCGTCGGATTATGGAAAAATCCGGGCAATGCGGCGCGAAGATATTTCTCAGGTGCTTTCTATAATAAGGCCTTTTGTGTTGGATGGAATTTTGCTTCCGCGCACAGAAGAGCAGCTCGAAGCGTCTTACAGCGATTACATTGTTTTTGAAATTGACGGCGCGGTCCGCGCCTGCTCTGCCCTGCATATTTACGACAGGACACAGGCAGAAATTGCGGCCGTTGCGGTTGATAAAACTTTTGCGCATATTGGAATCGGGCCAAAAATGATTGCTTATCTTATCGAAAAAGCAAAAACTATAAATCTTGAAAGCATTTTTATTTTGACAACGCAAACCGCCGACTGGTTTGAAAGCCAGGGGTTTAAGCCTGATTCGGTTGACTCTCTTCCAGAAAAACGCCGGAAAATGTGGAACGAAAAGCGCGGCTCAAAAGTTTTTAGGCTTTTTCTTTAGTTTTTTAAGCGGACAAAATTGAACTGACCGCAAAATGCAAAAAAAACAATAAATCTTTTAAGAACGCAAAACCTAGCCCGTGCCGGAGCAGCGCGCAGCGTTAAGGGGGTGTCCAAAAAGCTCTAAATGTCATTTTCTTGCTATGTCTGTTTGTCGTTGTCGTGTGGCGGCTGATTGTCATTCCCGCACTTGCCCCTGTCATTCCTGTGCCACGACACAGGAAGCTATCCGCATGGGATTATCCGGTCAAGCCGGATAATGACAACAAGCCGGATAATGACAACAAGTATGATAATGGCGGCAAGCAGGATAATGGCAGATGCTTTTGGGGCAGCCCCTTAATGGAGCAAAGGCGGAACTGCGCAGGGACGGTTTGAGAGAAAAATGTGCTCCATTTTATAGCTATAAGTTTTTAGTTTTAATTGAATAAACACGATATTTTTTGTAAAATTGTATTGTTATATAGAAACAATATGGGAGTAACTTATGGATTGGACGTTGATAGCAAAAATCAGCGCTTTTGTTCTTTACTTGGGCGCAATGATTTATGTTGGCTTGAGCAATACAAGCAAAAACAACACTTCTTCGGACTTTTTTCTTGGCGGACGAAATGTTGGTCCTTGGGTAACTGCGCTTTCGGCCGAAGCTTCTGACTCTTCTGCATGGCTTTTGATGGGACTTCCCGGCCTTTGCTATCTTGGCGGCGTAAAAGAAACTTTTTGGACTGCCCTTGGTTTGTGCGTTGGAACTTACATTAGCTGGCTTTTTGTCGCTAAGCCTTTGCGCAAATGTTCGGTTTCGTTCGGCGACTCGATTACTATTCCTGAATTTTTTAAAAACCGCCTGAACGACAAGAGCAACCTTCTTTCGGTTATTTCCGTGATTCTTATCGTGTTCTTCTTTACGATTTACACAGCTTCGGGTTTTGTTGCCTGTGCAAAGCTTTTTAATTCGGTTTTTGGACTTCCGTATCATGCCGGCCTTGCAATCGGTCTTGTAGTAATTTTGTGCTACACGATTACAGGCGGATACATTGCCGTTTGTACGACGGATTTTATTCAGGGAGCGCTGATTTTCTTTGCAATCGTAATTTCGGGAACAATTGCAGTAATTTCGCTGGGCGGTCCTTCTGCGGCCCTTGCCAGTGTCCAGAGTTTTGACGCGCGCGCCGTTGCCGGAAATTTTGGCGAGACTCTCAAGAATGCGTTTGTCGCAAACAAAAGTTACAGCGCAATGAATATTGTTTCCGCTTTGGCGTGGGGGCTCGGCTATCTTGGAATGCCGCATATTATCGTAAGGTTTATGGGAATTGACTCTCCGGAATCAATTAAAAAAGCGCGCAGAATCGGCATTTCCTGGATGGTCGTTTCGTATATTGGAACATTTGTAATCGGAACAGCTGGAACCGCATTCTTGTTAAATCACGGAATTGTCCTCGGTCTTGACGCAGGAACAGTTGTTGAAGGTGTAAAAGCGACAGGCGACGCAGAAACGATTTTTTCAGTAACAATGCAGAATATTTATCCGGCTTTTATTGCAGG
The DNA here is from genome assembly GCF_002297065.1 of Treponema sp. UBA785. Classification (NCBI taxonomy): domain Bacteria; kingdom Pseudomonadati; phylum Spirochaetota; class Spirochaetia; order Treponematales; family Treponemataceae; genus Treponema; species Treponema sp. UBA785. The sequence continues at coordinate 9,122 of NZ_DBJD01000081.1, forward strand.
AATTTTCCTTTGCGCAATTTTGGCGGCTTCAATGTCAACCGCCGACTCGCAGCTTTTGGCGGCCTCTTCCGCTGTTGGACAGGACATTTTTAAGGGAATTATAAAAAAGAACGCAAGCGAAAAAGAGGTTTTGAACGTAAGCCGCTTTACAGTATTCTTAATTGCCCTGATTGCGCTTTTGCTTTCGCTTAACCCGAATTCTTCGATTTTTGGCCTGGTTTCTTATGCCTGGGCCGGATTTGGAGCAACATTTGGCCCGCTGGTTCTTCTTTCGCTTTACTGGCGCGGATTGACAGCAAAAGGCGCAATTGCCGGACTTATCGGCGGCGGCGTTGTTGTAGTAATATGGCACAAGCTTTCTGGCGGAATTTTCAATCTTTACGAAATAGTTCCGGGATTTGTAGTTTGTCTTGTTCTTGCCGTGGCAGTTTCGTTGATTACAAAAAAAGACAAGAACGTGCTTGAGCAGTTTGACGCTTACAAAAAAGCCTAAAAAATATAAAGCCTAAAACTAAAAGAACGGTGGTTTTGAAAATCAGTCAAAATCATCGTTTTTTTTTATTTTTAGGAGCGCACCACAGCCACAAGCCGGCTCTGCACGGTTCCGCTTTCGCTCCATTCAAAGGGCGGAAAACTTTTCCTCCCTTTGAACGCTCCGCGCCGTTCCGATCCGGGCTAAGTTTTTCTGTTACTATCTATCATAACTGTCATTATCGGGCTCTCCTCACTTGTCCTTATCCGGCCCGACAGCTTGTCATTCCCGCACTTGGTAACTTGTCATTCCCGCATTTGACAACTTGTCATTCCCGCACTTGATGCGGGAATCTCTAAACGGCTGCCATTCTTGAGCCTGCCCTGCTTGTCATTATCGGGCTTGACCCGATAATCCATTGGATAGATTGCCGTGTCAAGCACGGCAATGACAGCCTTGTTAGCATGGTAATAAAGAGGCAATTAGTGCAGTAAATGGGTGTTTATTAGTGCGCTAACTAAGTGTATTTCGTGCTTTTTACGGCCATAAAAACTTTTCATGTTAACTTAATCTCCATTATTTTAATTGCTAGGCTTAATTTCGAGTTTTGTAAATTTACTGTCATTGCCGTGCTTGACACGGCAATCATGCTTAAAAAATGCAAGAGATTATCGGGTCAAGCCCGATAATGACTAGGAATTTCAAGAAATCCTAAAACTCGACATTTGACCTGCTATTAAAACAATTTAGAGCAAAAAGAGCCTTCCTGTTCCAAGCGGAAAGCGCTTCCTGTTAGAACAGGAATGTAATTCTGGCTAGAGCTGGAAAGGGCTTC
>NZ_DBJD01000002.1:0-18405 GCF_002297065.1 Treponema sp. UBA785
GGATTAATGCTTCCGTCAAACGTCGTTCCTACTTTCCAGACGCTGATGTATCTGTCGTCGGTCCAGAAATTTGTTCCGGCTTTATTGGCTTTTGACAGACCGTTATCTATTTTCTTTGCTTCGTTCTCTGCGCCTGCGACATAGCCTTCTTCGATGTTGCAGCCGCTGTTCTCGTTCGTGTTGTTTCTTGTCGCAACTCCGCCAACTACGACTTCAACCCAACGTGAATATTCAGGTGCCTTTACGGTGATTTGTCCGACTGTTAAAATTGTTCCACTCTGACTTTCAGAAGAAATAATATTTCCGGCAACACTTTTTCCGTCCGCGTCTGTCTTTGACTTGTAGAAGTTGACCGTGAAGCTTGCGCCTTTCGCAAAGTTCATTCCCTCAATAACCATGTCTTCGCCTGCGCGTACAGGGAATTTTCCAAGTCTTGAGCGGTTAGCGCTTCCGGAAACTGCCGGATAAATGCTCTTTATGTACGGAACAAAGTCCATATTATAAACGCAAGTTGGTTTTTCTCCGGTCGTTTGCTGGCTTTCAGAAGAAATATCCTGCGTATTTGCCTGAGCATCAACTACATAAGTTTTTACGCTTTTGTCAGTTGCAATTCCATAAGGCGTCATATCAATCTTGTAACGCCAAGTAATCGTGTGTCCGTCTTGACTTGGTTCTTCTTCGCTCAAAATCTCAGCGTCTTCAGAAGTTTTCCATTCACCGTCTTCATTCCAGATGATATTTACATCGCCCTCTCCACCGACAGTTCCATTAGGCTTTACAATATGAATCTCGCCGATTCTTGTGTCGTCAAAACTTGTTCCGTTTATGAATATTTCGCCAGAAACGCCAGGTTTTGTTTTGCCAGCTCCCGGCAAATCAATATGTCCGAGCGGCTGTCCGTCGTCATCATAGACAAAACTTGAATCTTCCTTGCTGTTCCACCAGAACGGTTTAATTGTTCCATTTGGTTTTTCTGTATCCTTAACATCGATTATTGCAGGAATATTTATCATTGCCCACAAACTGTCAATTCCCTGTTTTGTTTCGTCCGTTTTGTCCCAGAATGTAAATGCAAGATATTTTGTACTTCCATCGTCAAGTTTTACAATTCCTTGGTCATTTTCATCCATTTTTAAGAAAACGCCGCCGTATTTTTGAGCATCATCTGTCTGAACCAAACTTTCCGCACTCTGTTTTGTTCCTTTTTTGTCTGCAAGATTCAGTTTTTCAGAAGTTCTAGCAAGTTCAATTACATCTCCGTTGACAGGCAAAGCAACTTCTTTTGAATTTTCAAGGCTGTAAGTATAGCCAAGCTCACCGTTTCCTCCGACAAATTCTGGCAAAACAAGCAGATCTTTCTTTACTTTGAAAATTCTTCCATTTAAAACAACGTTCGCCTGAGCATCGCCTTTGTTGCTTGAAGAGCCACTGTTCACCTTTAATGTTGAATAAAATACAAATTCGCCAAACTGAGTTCCGCTCGTAACGGTTTTGTCATCTGACAAATCATTGAGAATCGAAGTTTTTTCGTTATAAAAGTCAAATTTTCCGTTTCCATTCAGGTCGGTTGCAAGCATTACACGCGAAATTCTCGGACGATTGTTCTGAATGCTCGTCTTTACATAGCCGTAATTTGAATTTCCTGCCTGATCAAATGCAACAACGTGAATTTCTGCCGGACCGTCGGGAATATTGTCCGAATAAACACTTGCAGTCCATTTATATTTTGAACCGCTGCGTTTTACCATTTCGACAAGCCCATCACCATCATCGTTTGAAACTCCAGTTTCGGAAGTAGAATCAAAACCTTCCATCACTTCGTGATCAATCAAAAGCGCGTAGATGAATTCAGCCTCTGTTTCTCCAGCCGAAAGTTCGTCTTCAATAATTGCATAATCGCCTTCGATTTCTGAAATTCTGTGATAAGTTCCATTTATCTTAACAAGTCCAAATTTTGAAATTTCGGGATTCCAGTTTTTGCCGTTAATGTTAAAGTCGCTTCCAAGTCCATCAAAAGTGATTTTTGACTTTCCGTCATTTGGTTCCAAGTTTTCAACAGTCGCTTTTTTATAAAGCGCAGGAAGATTTTCTGAGTTGATGTAAACTTTTCCGTCTGATTTTACATCAGCAACTTCGGTTTTATTATTCTGAGTTTCTGTCGTTGCAAAAAGCGGATTGAAAATTCTTTCCGTTGTGTCGAATTCTGCATTTGCCGGCTTTTTAAAATAAACCGCGACAAAATCAAGCGAGCTTCCACTTTCTTCAAGCTCGTCGCCAAAAGTATACGAGCCGTCAGAATTTTCAATTACGTTTACAAGGCCGATATTTTCACCACGGCTTGTAAGCCGCAAGTTTTCAGGATTTTCGGCAGCAAGTTTTTTATTGTCCGTGGCGTAAAGGGCAGGCGCGGTGTTGTCAATCTTAAATGCATAATTCGTCTCAACTCCAGAATGTTGTCCGTCGTTCAAGGAAAGTGTTGCATAAACATTTCCTTCTTCTTTTACATCGATTGGAATCAAAACCGTATATTCTGCCGTTTTTGCACCAAAAGTAATTGTTCCGTTTGAGCGTGCAGCTTCGCTTTCAGAACTGTCAAATTCTTTCATTGCTGAAATATAACCATTTCCGCTTTGCATGCTCAAACCAACATCAATTACGCTCGAGTCATCGGTTACAACAGTTTTTAAATACCAGAATTTTGCCTTTTTGCCGCTAAAGCACATTCCAGCAGAATATGATTTTTCCCAGACAGGAACTTCGTCAGCGCCCTCTGGCTTCGAATCAAATCCCACAATATATGCTTTTCCAACTTCTGGAACTCCAGAATCAACATAAATTCTAATTTGACAAATTTCTGCAGAAACTGCGTCCGGATAAGCAAATGAACTTGAAGTGCCGTTTTCGTCATAAGATTCGACAGTAAAGCGAAGAGCCTTAATTACGGCATTTTCAATTTTTATTTTTGAAACGTCAATTCCTGCTTTCCAGTTTCTTGTGCCTTCTGCAATAATTTGAGCTGGATTTTCCGAAATATTGCCTTTTACGACAATTCCAGTTCCAGACAAATCATCAATCGGCTGCCAATCCGTAGAATCCGTAATTTCGCCGTCAACCGCGTATTCAACTTTTGTAATTTTTACAGAAGAAATTTTTTCGTCATCATCGGCGCTTCCCTGCAAAATCACACTGCTTCCAGTTTTTGCAAAATCTTCGTGCGATGTAACTTCCACCGTCGGAATTCCGCCACGAACATTTACAGGAACTTTTTCTTTTACGACTTCAGCATTTCCGGTTGCATCTTCAACATAAAAATAAACCGGAACATTTACTTTGTTTTTGTCACCAGAAATTTCTTCAGCGTAGTTTAGACTTCCGTCAGCATTTTTAGCAGTCGCATAATAAATTAAACTTTCCAAATTTTCTGTTTTTTCAAACGAAGATGAATTGAATTCAATTTTCCACTGAGGTTCTTTTAACGGCTCTGAATAGTCATTGATTGTTTCGCCAGTGCTCGTTTTTAAAGGAATCCAGCCTTCAGAATTTTTGGTTACTCCAGTCTTTGCCTGTTCTTTTGTCGGAATCAAGTAATTGAATATCGAAATTCCGCTCGGATCGCTGCCATTGCCGGTAATTGCGCATTTTCCAGTTATATTTTCAATTGAATTTTCATCTATTGAAACAGTTGGCGCAGCATTATCTATCGTGGCATTAAAATCTTTTGAACTTGTTCTTCCGGACTTATCAGTTGCCGTAACCGTAACTGTAGTTTTGCCTTCAACATTAAAATTTCTTGAATCAAGCGCGCTTACTGTGTAAGACAATTTTCCGTCAGAAGATAAATCTCCGGTCCGTTCAAGTTTTCCTGCCAAATCCAAAACTTTATTGCCAAGGCTCAATTTTACGTCGTCAAAAGCAGAATCGTTCATCGAGACGTTTTCTTCAATTTCAAATTGAACAAAAAGATAAGGACTGTTATTTCCAAGATTTATGCCAAAATTGTACGGGTCTTTCCAAACAGATTCTTCCGTAGGAAGTTCAGTTCCAGACGAAACCGCACATTTTATGTTCTTTAAAGACGGAGCGGTTTTATCGAGAGAAATTCTTACAGGATTTTGGTTATCCGATTTTTCACTCGAATCAAACTGAATGAACGGTCTTTCCAATTTGTTGTCATTTTTTGTATAAAATACACCGCCCTCAAGATCCTTTGCGTAGAAATAAATATCGTAATTTCCTTCGTCCGAAAGCTCAAAACTCCAGGTTTTATCCGAAGAAAGTTCAAGCTTTTTCCAACCGCTGCTTTGTTCAGGAGTTTTTTCTAAATCCGCAGAATCTGTTGAATAATACAAGCCGTCAATTCCATCATCGTCGCCTACACTTCCAGATATTTTGCTGTTGCTTACAATCTGGCCAGAAGCTTCCAAAGAAATAATTTTGACTGCAGGACGGTCACTATTTTGGTCAATTTCAAGCTCGATAGGTTCTGAATAGCCAACGTTTCCGACTTTATCGACAGCTTCCGCCTTAAAGAAATATTTTCCGTCAGAAAGTCGTGCCGTATTAAATTCTGCGCTCCAGTTAGAAGCTCCATTTATTTCAAGTTTTAAATCATTCCAGTCTTCAATTGCAGAATTTTTTTCAGTTGAATAGAAAATTTTGGTCACTTTATCAAATCTGCCGTCGCCAAAATCATCTTTGTCGTCTGCGCTTCCTTTTAACGCAATCGTTTTGTTTACTTGAATTCCTTCAGCCTCTGAATCAGCATCTTTTGGAGAAATAAATGTTACCGTCGGAGATTTTTTGTCGATTACCAGGTCAAAAAGTTTTATTTCTGGTGAATTTCCTGCATTATCGAAAATTTTTGCATAAACTGTTTTATTTCCGGCAGATAATTCTGCGCTCAAAACCGTAAATTCAAATTTTTTTCCGTTAATTTCTTCAGACTCGCTCAAAACTGCATCTTTTTCAAATTTTCCATTGTCAAGAGAAACCTGAACTTTTGAAATTCCGCTCAACTCGTCAAAAACTGAACCTTTTATTACAACGTCGTTTTTGCCGTTGCTAAGTTTTTTGTCCGCATCTTCAATTATGCCGTCTACAGACAGAGAATTTTCCTTTAATTCTGGATTTTTTGAGTCCACTTTTACAATCCATTCTGCTGTCTGCTCATTTCCGGCTTTGTCACTTGCATAAAGTTTTAAGTGATTTTCTGTGCTGTTTTCAAAATCAGATACAGTTATATTGAAGAATTTGTAATTTTCTTTTTCTGAACCGTTAAGGCTCGTTCCCTGAGAGAGAATCGTTCCGTCTTTGTTTTTAAGTTCGTAACGAATACTTTTTATTCCGCTGGTTGATTCTTCAAAGCAACCGTCAAGCATTAACGAAGTAGAATTGAACCAAATTTCTGCAAAATCGTGCGCATTCATTTTTACCTGGGCGCCGCTTTTTCCAAACAGAGAGTATTTTTGATTTCCCTCAATCTCGTATTCAGCCTTGAATTCCGGTTTTGTAACATCGAAAATGTATTTTACTTCTGCCTCAGAACTAAGTCCGTAAACATTTGTCGCCGTAAAAATTCTTGTCGTTTCTCCAGAATCATTTGCCGGAGCAGGAATTGTAATTTTTAAGTCCTGCTTTTCATTATTTTTTTCAATTGCAACATTTCCGGAAATTGTCTCTCCTTCTCTCCAATCAAGAGAAGCAATCTGGTTTTCGTCTTTTACGGTCGCAGTTACAATTATGTCCTTATTTGAATAAAGAAATTTATTTTTCTGTTCATTTGAGTCCGCATCCGTAACAAGAGAAATGCTTGGGGCAAAATTCTTTATTTCTATGTCGTCTGACGATTTTGTATTTCCCGCTTTATCCGTTACTTCGATTCTAAAGCGGCTTGTTCCTTCCGGAACGTCTTCTTTTTCGAGAATAAACGTATAAACTTCAAATTCTTTTTTTGTGCCTTCAGCTTCTGTGACTGTTTCTGTCGTTTTTTTCTGTGTTTTTTGAACCGTTGTTCCGTTACGCAAAAATTTTACATCTTTAATTCCGCTTCCAGAATCTCTTGCTTTTAAAACAAGCTTTGTCGGTTCAAGTTTTTCAAAAGCCTTAATTTCCGGAGCTTCCGAGTCCAAGGTGATTATTATTTTTGCGCTCGGATTTTTCTCCGCAACGGACACGTTTCCGGCATTGTCGATTGCAGCAAGATAAACCGTATAAGGAACATTTTCCTCATACGAACTTAAATCAATCGGTGCCGACCACTCAAAACCATCATTCGTTGGAGAAATTGCGCACTTTTTCCAGGCTGAAGCAACGTTTTTGTAAAAACCTTTTTGGTCTTTTTCAGGCTCATTTTCAGAAAGAATATAGAAGAAACTTTCGCCCAAACCAGAACAGTCGGTTTTGTCATCTTTTTCGGAAGGATCTGTTACAGTTCCGCGCAGAGTAAAATAATTTTTATTATTGCCGTATTTTCTTACAAATCCAGACTCATCTTTTTCTGCCTCATTAAAAGATTCGCCGTTTACGCTTTCAATTGTAAATGTCGGAGGCAAAGTATCGACAATATATGAGAATTTTTGTTTTGAACTTTGACCAAAGCAATCTTCTGCCTTAAACCAAAGAGTTTTTCCTTCGCTTCCAGTTTTTTCTTCAAAATTCCAAGAAAATCTTCCGTCTGTTCCTGCATTTTTCGATATTTTAATCGAAGCTCCTTCGCCAGAACAATTTGCGTCAGAATAGCATCGGATTTCCGCAGAAGAATCGTCTATCGAACCTGTAACCGTAAACTGAGAATTTGCAGCCTGAAAAGCGCCGCTCACGGTTGAAACCGCAAGTTGAGGCGCGCCATTGTCCACTGCAACAAGAAACGGTCCAGAACTTCCAGAACTGTAAGATGTCTGAGAAAGCTTATCTTCTGCCAAAACTTTTACAAGGTAAGCGCCTTCGTCCTTTGGAAGTTCGTCAAATTTTAAGGTAAAACTTGTTGAACCAGCGGCATCTTTTTCGATAACAATTGCTGAACTTTCATTCCACTCAATTTCCTCGCCAGATACAACCTGTTCAACATCAATTTTCTGATAGAAAATTTTGATTGTTTTTATGCCATCATCGTCTTCAACAGAACCAATTAAAGTGTGATTATTGTCTGTTCCAAGAATATTTTTCTGTCCGTTTTTTATTTCTGCGACAGTTTTTACTTTATCATCAATATTAGAGAATTTAATTTTTGGACTGTCGCTGCTTTGATTTATTTTTACAGTTTTTAATTTTATTCCTTCGTTGCCAGAAACATCAGTTGCGTAAATTTTTATTGTAAGTTCTTTGTTATCATCAAATTTCGTAGTATCAACTTTAAATCCAGAAGAACTTATATTTGGAACCAGAATGCGCCCGCTTTCTTCGCCATTTTCCTGCATCAGTGAATATTCAGTTTTGTTTATAATTCCGTTGTCAGAAATGTTTGCTTTTACGGTGATTATTCCGTTTACGGCTTCTTCATTGTCCTCTTCAAGAATCGGAGTTACAGAAATTTCTGAAATAACCGGAGCTTCATCATCAAAATTCACTTGAACCTGATCTGTTCCGCGGTTTCCGTCAAGGGACTTTATTCCGGCCTGAACAAAAACTGTAAATGCCGATTTTCCTTCAAAAACAGATTTTGGAACATTTAGAGAGAATTTTCCTGTATTTTTGTCAAAATTTATTCTTCCGTCCGCAGACGAAGCAAAAAATTCATCTTCTGTCGAATCAATGTATGCAAAAAGCTCGATTTCAAGGTCATCTTGACTTACAGTTGCAGTTCCAGAAATTTCAAATTCTTTATTTGCATAAAAACTTTTTTCGCCGTCAATTTTTACAACTGGAGCGGCGGCGGTTGCGCTTAATTTAAATGCATATTCATTCCCAGCGTTGTTTGCTTCGTTGTCATTCTGATCATAACAATCAACTCCCAAAACATAATATTTTCCGGCTTTTAATTCTGGATGAATAACGCTGTTTACTTCGACAATCACCTTATAAGCATAAGAACCAACCGGAGTGATTTTTGATTCGCGTTCGGAACGCTGCTCTTCTGAAAGTTCATTTAGAATTTTTCTGTTTCCGTCGGAATCTTTTTGGCCTTTCCATGGAGCAAGCAATGTTATTTTTTCGGCATTTTCTATGATATTTCCGTTTTTGTCACATTCCTGCAGAAAAATTCCAATTGTGTCTTTGTCGAGAGGAATCTGGTCAAGGCCGGCAGAAATATTTACTGTTTGCTTGGTTTTATTCATCAGTTCGCACGAAGAATCGTTCAAATAGCCTTTTTCCTGATTTGAGCCAGACGCATTTTTTAAATCATCAAGTCCAGTATAACCAGAGAGTTCGTAAGAAGGGTTGTTCAGCGGATTGAGAGAAAAAACTGCTTTTTGAAGCTGTTTTTGAGAAAGCGCGGACTTTGCTTTTTCGACAATTTCTCGGTTTTCGTCCGTAACGTCATAAGTTCCATTTAAAATATAGTAGGCGTTTGTAAGTTTTACAGTTTGAATTACATCGGAAGAAATTTCATTATTCAAATAAAAATATGCGGCGCAGTTTCCTTTGTCGCCCTCTTCTTCCGGAATTTTACGTGCAGAATCATAAACTGAAATTTTGCACCAGTATTTTTTTGTTCCGGCATTTTTGTCTGTTCCATAAATGCTTTCGTAGGCTTCGCTTCCCCATTTTGCAACAGACAAATCGATTGTCGGAGGAACATTTTTTAAGACAACTGTTTTTTTGAGCTGGTCTTTATCATCGCCTTCCGCGCTGTAAATTTCCACTTCGACAGAATCCACATCGCTTGAATCCATTACACTTCCGGCAATCGAAAAATCCTGCCCATAAGAATCAGCGCTGCTTCCGTCATCGCTAAATTTGGTTGAAGGCCTGGTAAGAGAAAGAAGAGGCGGAGTGTTATCGATTACAAAACCTTTAGTTGCGCCAGTTTTGTTTCCAGCAGTATCAATCGCCGTAACAGAAACTTCATAAGAACCGTCTGGAATTTTAGATTCCGAGAGCGGATTTATTTTGCAAGTCCAAATTCCTCCATCTTTTCCGCCTTCTTTTATAATTGTCGCCTTAAAAGAATCGGTTTCCGGATATTGCTTTTTAGTCGAAGTATTTTTAAGAACAACGTCTATTTCCTTTAATTCGCCGTCATCGCTCCAAGTTCCGCTCATTGTAAATTCATCACGGACAATATAATCTGCTGACGGTGAAGTTATTTCAACTGCCGGAGCTTTTGTATCAATCGAATCTCCAAGTCCAACTTCACAGGATAAAAAAAATCCACAAAAGACGGTCAAAATAACCGCAAAAACAGAAAGTACGTTTTTTTTCATACTCTCCCCCTCAAAAAAACTTTTTAATCTAACAAAATATTATACCACTTATAAAATTTTTGTCGAGTTTTTTATATGAGTGAGAAGAAATTGCCGTATAAAAACCTTCTGCACATAAAAAAGGCCGAAAAACTTGTCGTCATCCGGCCTTTTAATCCAATTTTGAACTTTTTAATTTGCAGAAAAGAAAAATTATTCGTAAATAAAGGTTTCTTTTGGACCTTCGATTGTTACATTTTCGAATTTTGCGCCTGGAGCATTTCTTATGCGGAAACTCTTTACGCTGACTTCTGGCAATCCGTAAAACATATCGCTTTCCATTGGTGAGCGGTCAGAATTTTCGTCTGTCGTAAAATGACAGTCGCGGATTTCGAGGTTGTCAATCGGCATTTCTGGCAATCCAACGATAAATCCAGCGCTTGCCTTACAGCCAGTTCCCTTGCATCCAATAATTTTTACATTGTGGATTCTAGGAGTTTCGCTTGTTACAGGCATTTTTTCGAGGCTGAAAAGCGGAGATTTTGTGTCTGTAATTCCACATTTGTAGTACATATTCATTGCAATCGGACAAAGAGTATCGTTCATTACAAGATTTTTTAATTCAATATCGTTAATATCGCCACCACGTCCACGTCGAGATTTTATGCGAATTCCACGGTCTGTACCCGACAAATCGCAGTCGCTTGCGTGAATTCCGCTCATTCCTGCGGCAGTTTCCGAACCAAGAACAATTCCACCGTGTGCGTTTCTTACTGTACAACCTTTTACTTCAACATTTACAGTTGGACGGTTTACCCGAATTCCGTCAGGACCAGAACCAGATTTAATACAAATTCCGTCATCGCCAACGGCAACAAAGCAGTCAATTATTTTTACATTTTCGCACGAATCAACATCAATTCCGTCTGTATTTGGAGCAGAATATGGATTTTCGATGTGAATTTTTTCGAGCGTGAGATTTTTTACATAAATCGGATGAACTGTCCAGAAAGGAGAATCCACAATTTTAATTCCTTCGAGAACAACATTTTCGCAGTTAATAAATTCAATAAGAGCCGGGCGCAAGAATTGAGTTTCGCGTCCGCCGCCGCCGCCAGCCTGATTTTCGTAGCCAGGATTTAATTTTGCAAGCGCGATTTCGTACGGTTCTTCCGGTTTTGACTGCTTGCGTGCTTTTTTATCTTTTACGGTTTTCCACCATCTTTCACCATTGCCGTCAATTGTGCCCTTTCCAGTAATTTTTATGTTTTTTGAGTCGGAAGAACGAACAAGAGCATGCATTCCATAACATTCAACACCTTCCCAACGGGTAAATGCAGGAGGATACAAAGCTGGATCATCGACAAAAACTATTCTTGCACCTTCAGAAAGCTCAAGTGTTGTGTCCGATGGAATATCAATTGGACCTGTAAGCCAATTTCCAGCGTCAACAGTAAGCTTTCCTCCTCCGTTTTTCACAATTTCTTCAAACGCAGTTTTAAAAGCTTCTCCGTTATTAAAAATACCGTCCGGTTTTGCGCCGAAATTTTTTAGGTTCAAGTTTGTCATTTTGTCTGAAAATCCTCCATTTTTAATAATCACTTTTTTATTTTGACAGCATTTTATTCAATTTGAATTTTTCCGAGGCTGTTTAAATAAGATTTCTTTCATTATTGCTGACCGAAAAACTTACGGCAAGACTTTAAAAAGAAGTAATTTTGAATAAATACGCGGTTTTGTTCAATAAATCGCAGTTTAAACCGACGGCGCAAATTCGTTGCGAAGTGAATCTGCTTCCTCTTTTTTCATAAAATATCCGTGCGGATTTCTAACTGCCGTATTGTCTGCTATTTCATCGCCATTTGAATTTATGCGCTTTGTGCCAAATTCTCGCCAACCAAAATCCTTGCAGCCTTTTTCAGGATAAACCGTTTTTTTGCCGTCTTCGTCCGTCCAAATTCTATCATCGTAATTTTCGTCAATCTTGCAGTCAATCAAGGCAATGCTGTCCCAACGGTCAACACTGTCTTTTGCTCCAGTTCCCTGACTTCTTCCAATCCAAAGCTCGCTTCCTTCCGGTCTTCTGTCTGCCGTAAAAGTGCAGTCCACAAAAATAAATCCCGGTCTTGAATTTAGCGCGCGGCTCTGGACAACATAAGCAGGTCTGATTCCTGGACGGTTGTCCTCTCTTGTGTGAATTTTACAATTTACCCAAACCGAAGTGTCGCAATATCCCCAGATAAAATCAATATCGCCTGTAATGTAGCAATCTTCAAAACGGCTAAAACCTTTTACGTGAACAGTGTCCTGACGGCTTATAAAACGCATATTCTGACACAAAAGGCTCCCGTTCTGGTTATGAAAACACAATGCTTCCGCCTGATTTCCCAAAGAAGCGTCATCGCAACTTTTTAAGTGAGTATTTTCAATCGTAAAACCGCGCAATGTAACTTCAGACGCATTCGGTCCAATCACAAAAACAGCACGGTTTTCTGTATCTTTATGAAAAGCTTCGCAATTTTCTGCAAGCAGGACAATATCTTCCGGCTTTGTTCCGGCCATTCCTTCAAGAATCAGCGGGTTTGGAAGATTATAAGAAAGTATTCCAGGATATTTTCCGGCAGCGAGCAAAATACGGACAGGCGTATCAATATCAATTGAACCGCTGGCCGTTATTTCTTTAATTTTCTTAAAAGTCTGGGCAATTATTCCCGTATTTGACGGAGCAATTTTAAATTCAACCATGATAAACATCCTTGCTTTTATAATTGTTGATTATATTAGGCATTATGCGCTAAAAGCACATATTTTGTCTTTATTTTCAAAAATTGCAAAATTCCATTTCCTCACAACAAGAATAAAAAATCGCAACTTCAAAAAAACATCTACTCTTTTAATTATATTTTTCGACAAATTTTGTCAGTTCTTTTTCGTATCTGTCCCAATCCACAATATAAGAAACTGCGTGGGGAACGTTTTCAAAAAGAACCAATTTTGTCTTTTCTGGAAAACGCTGCTTGTAAAGCATAAAATTCGTTACGGTCATTTCGTAAGGAACAGTATGGTCGTCAGTTCCTGTTATAAACAAAAACGGCAATTGTGTTTTTTCGAGGGCTTTTAAGGTTGAATATTCTTTTAATCCAAAACCGCCAATTTTTTTGCAGTACCAGCCGGCAGAATCAAGAAGAATTTTCGCAACTCCCGGCCAAATGCGCATTTCGTCCGTCATTGTCCAGCGCACAATTTCATAAGGCTCAGTAAATCCGCAGTCGGCAATAATTCCACGCACATTATACGGCAAATCCAGCCCAGAAGCCATTGTGACAGTTGCACAGCCCATGCTAATTCCGCCGACAAAAAGCGGCAAGTCGTTTCCGTAAATTTCATTGATTTTTAACATCCAGTCGCGGCAGTCATAACGTTCCCTTATTCCAAAAGTAATAAATTTTCCTTCGCTCAAACCGTGCGACCTTTGATAAGGCATAACAACGTTAAAATTCATCTTATGAAAAAATCTGGCGATTGTCGCAAATTCCCGCACAGGCCCAGAGTGAAAACCATGCATCAAAAGAACAGTTCCGCGGCAAGAAGAAGAATTTTCAGAATTCCAGACAATCGCTTTTAATTTTAAGGAATCAAAACTCGTAATTTCGATTAAAGGAAGATTTAGAGAATCAATATATTCGCTGTCGGCAAGATGACGCTTGTAATTTTCTTCGCCAGCATAAAATTTAATCTCGTGCTCAACAGTGCGTTCTTTTGCAGCCCGGCTAAAATTCGGCAGAAAAACAAAATTGTAAATGCAAATGTTAAAAACAGCGGCAAGCGCAACAATAATTCCACAAATAATTCCAGCAATTTTTGCATACTTAAAAACATTTTTTTTCATATAAGCATTATGTAACAAATTTGCATTTTATGGAAACCTCAAAAGATTTTTTTTGCCGGCCGATTAAAAAATTTCTGGAGCACAATCTGCCTTCTAACCCGTCTTGCGCCCTTCCGCTTTTGCTGCATTTTCAGGGCGGTTAAAACCACCCTGAAAACTTCGGGGCTACAGCCGGGGCTAAGTTTTACTTAAAAAGTTTTATTTTTTTACCAAAACTTTTCCATTTCCGGCACCGGATTTTACAATCTGCTCAACGTTTTCTGCGCTGTCCGCCTTGTAAGAATAATAATCAGCAGGAATCCATTCCGGTTTTTGCGAAAGTCCGGCGGTTTTTATATTTTTGCTTGCAACATCGTACATTGAGCCAAAAGTATTTGAAGTAACAGACTTTTCTTTGTCTGCAAAAAAATTTGCTTCGCTGTAAATGCGGCATTCTGCACGGCGGTCAATTCCGCGGCTTTCTGTATTTGTATAAAGATTGTTGTAAATATGTATTGTTGCAAAACGAACCATTGGAAGCCGCTGAGTACATTTGTCAAACCAGTTGTGATGAAGCGTAATTGTCTGATGGAGCCTGTCAGCAGTTTTTTTGTCGCTGTTTCCAATCAGCATGGTTTTGTCATGGTTGTAGAATTTGCACCAGCTTACCGTAACAAAATCATTTGTATTCGTAATATCGCAAAGTCCATCGTAAACCTGCCATTTTATGCTTACTCCGTCTTTTGTAAGATATTTGTCGGATTCAACTTCTTTGTGGCTAAATTTCGGGCTCAAAGAACAATGGTCTATCCAAACATATTTTGAATTTTGAATTGCAATACAGTCAAAATCTGCGTTCAAGCCGTCTGATTCTTCAATTTTTGGAAAAGGATTGTAGCAGTTTGTAAAGCTCAAATTTCTTATGATTACGTTCTGCACTTTTTTTATGCTCACGCTTCCGCCTACAATTCCAGAATTTTCATCAAGACCAATTAAGGTCGTGTTGTCCTGCAAGCGCAAAAATACAAGTTCGCGCCAGTAATTGTTGAGCTCAGTGCGAAGTCCTGCAATTTTTCCGCTCTGATCTTCATTGTAATTAAAACTTGCAGTGTATTTTTCTTTCCATTCTTTATAAGAATTTACAGGAAGAGCAGTTCCGGCTGTTTTTTCTTTTAAAAGTTTGTCCATTTGGTCAGTTGAACCGTTTACAGTTTCTGGCAAAAGAGAACCGCTGCCTGTGTCTGTCATGTCGATTATACCTTTTACATAAATAATCCGGCGCTCTCCCTGTTTTAAGGCAGAAAGCAGCTCTTCGCGGTTAGTAACAGTTAAAACAACAGAAGCGCCAGCTCCGCCATTTGTGCCATAAGCCGACGGCGGAACAACGGCATTTCCGGAAAGGTCTTTTGTACCAGAAAAAGAAGCCCAGCCGTCTGACTTGTCATTGGCAGAAATTTGAGCGGCAAAAAGCCCCGCAACAGAAAAAAACGCAGCACAAATAGCGCTAATAAATTTTTTTTTCATAAAAAACTCCAGAAACTCTCAAAATATAGACATTGTAGCAAGCAGATAAAATCTAAGACACAGCAAATCTGTAAAAAACAAGTTATTATAAAAATATTATTAACCCAAATGTCGAGTTTTGATAAGAACAGCAGTTTAAGAGTCATTTCCGCGCTTGACACGGCAATTTTTGGAAACTGTTTTACTAAAACCCGACATTCGGCCAATTAAGTCAAAACCCGGCTTAAGGATTGGAGTACCGCCGAAGGCGTTCGTAAGCAGCTTGCTGCGTCGAATGGAGCGACAGCGGAAGTACGGAAAGCCTGACGGCGGCTTGCCGCCGGAAGCTCCTTTTTTTTACTTTTTTAAAATTCGCATTGCATTTAAGACGGCAAAAAATGTTACTCCTACGTCGCCAAATACAGCGAGCCACATTCCTGTTATGCCGGCTGCGCCTAAAACCATTATTGCAGCTTTTATTCCGAGGCTCAAAACTACGTTCTGCAAAACTACCGCCATTGTGCTTCGGCTGATTTTTATCGCGTCGATTAAATGTTCAGGCTTGTCGTCCATTATGACTACATCTGCCGCTTCGATTGCAGCATCGCTTCCAAGCGCGCCCATTGCCACTCCAACGTCTGCACAGGCAAGAACCGGACTGTCGTTGATTCCGTCGCCGACGTACACAAGGCTGCCTTTTTTTTGAGTTTTTTGTTCAATAAGTTCTTTTACGCGGTTTACCTTGTCTTCCGGCAAAAGTCCTGCAAAAAGCCGGTCGATTCCAAGCTCGCCTGCAACAATTTGGGCTGTTTTCTGGTTGTCACCGGTCAGCATTGCTGTCTGACGTACGCCACATTTTTTGAGAGCGCCGATTGTTTTTTTTGCATCTTTTTTTAATTCATCGCTTATGACTATGCAGCCTTTGTAAATGCCATCTTCTGCGACATGAACAACTGTTCCGGCAAGTTTTTTTTCTTCCAGCTGAATTTTGATTTTTGGGTCAATCTGAACATTTTCTTTTTCCAGAAGTTTTTCGTTTCCTGCAAGAACTGTTTTTTGGTCAAGTTCGATTTTTATTCCGTGGCCGCTGATTTCCCTTGCATTTTTACGAATACAAAGCTCGCAGCAACTGTTGTCGAGCCCGTTTTTTAAATTCATTTTCTGGTGTGCAGTGCAAAGAGATTTTGAGATTGGATGAACCGAATAGTATTCTGCATGAGCCGCAAGCGCCAAAAGCTCATCTTCGCCAACACCTTCAACCACAAACACTTTTGAAACCGCAAATGTGCCTTTTGTGAGCGTGCCTGTCTTGTCAAAAACAGCAGTGTCAATTTTGCTCAAGGCTTCGATATAATTGCTTCCTTTTATAAGAATTCCATGCCGGCTTGCCGCTCCAATTCCGCTAAAAAATGAAAGAGGAACCGAAATTACAAGCGCACAAGGACAGCTTACAACCAAGAACATAAGCGCGCGGTAAACCCATGTGTGCCATCCGTACTGAGCAAAAATTTCCGGCGCAAAGACGCTGAGTGCAAGCGGCGGAAGAACTGCAACGGCAAGCGCGAGAATACAAACGATTGGAGTGTAGTATTTTGCAAAACGGGTAATGAATTTTTCGCTTTTTGCCTTTGCTTCGGCAGCTTTTTCCGTCAATTCCAAAATTCTTGTGACTGCGCTTTCGCCATAAGTTTTTGCAACACGAATTCTTACAACGCCCTCGATATTTACAAATCCAGCCAAAATTGCGCTTCCTTTTTCAACTTTTCGAGGAACGCTTTCTCCTGTCAACGCACTCGTGTCCATAAATGACGAACCTTCTTCAATTTCGCCATCGAGAGCAACTCTTTCGCCTGGTTTTACTTCGATTATTTCGCCGATTTTTACATTTTCCGGTTTTTCTTCTTCGATTTTTCCGTTACGGACAACAAAAGCCTTATCCGGGCGAATATCCATCAATGCGCTGATTGAATTTCTGCTTTTATCAACGGCATAATCCTGAAAAAATTCTCCTAGATTGTAAAAAATCATTACGGCAACGGCTTCGCCAATTTCGCCTACAAAAATCGCTCCAACAGAAGCAATGCTCATCAAAAACTTTTCATCGAAAATTTCACCATGCAAAATATTTTTTACGGCAGATTTTATAACATCTTTTCCGCAAATTATATACGCCGCAAAATACAAAACAAGAAAAACAAGCCTTTGCATTCCAACCGGGCCAAATTGAATTGAACCCAACATCCGGCTAAAAACCGAAAGGTGCTCAACCACAAGCGCAGCGCCAAAAAGCACAATTGCGCAAATTATCTGTCTGAGCGAAAGCTCACCTTCTTCTTCGTGTTCTTCATTGTCTTCATCGCAATCGTGGGCATGGCAGCATGGGCAGGAATGTTTGTGATGATGTTCATACTCTTTTTTACATCCTTCGTTTTGACATATGTCGGTACCGTTTTTTTCTTTTATATCGGGTTCCTTATCATTTTTCTTTTCTTCCAAATTATTTTTTTCAAATTCTTCCACCAAATTTTCCATAAAAAATCCTCCCATAAAATTCCGCGCTAGCAGCGAGCCAGGGATGGCAAGAATCACAATTTGTAAAAACATCGCTTGAACAAACTGTGATAATAAAAATTACAAGGATGTAATTTTTATCATGCCTCAATTAAAATTCAAAATCAAAAATCACTCGCAAACGTGCTCTATTCCTTGGTTCAAAATCGAAAGAACGTGGCCGTCGTCTAAAGAATAATAAATCTGCTTTCCGTCACGTCGCCCGCGCACAAGCTTGCTGTCTTTTAAAATTTTAAGTTGATGGCTGATCGCGCTGTCCGTCATTCCAAGCAATGATGCAACTTCGCCAACAGATTTTTCTCCGTCATGCAAGCAAAAAAGAATTTTTACACGCGTCGAATCTCCAAAAATCTTAAAAAGCTCGGCAAGGTCAATCAAAACATCTTCGTCCGGCATTTTAATTTCATCTTCCATAAGCCACCTTCTTTTGAACATTTGAATAATTGTTCAATCGTTCATAATTTATTTATACTTTTCTTTTTCTCGCCTGTCAACTAAATTCCAAAAATTTGATATATTTTTTTGACATAGTTTCTTTATTCTTCGTGCAAATTTTTCCGTGCGTCAGGAGCGTTTTATGAACATTTTATCTATCAGCAACCTTGCAAAATTCGGACGCGAAAGTCCTTTATTCACCGGAGTAACATTCGGCTTAAATGAAGGCGAAAAAGCCGCAATCATCGGACGCAACGGAACTGGAAAATCAACGCTCCTCTCTACAATCGCCGGAGTTCTCGAACCAGACGAAGGAACTGTCGTTATAAACAAAGAAAGCGGAGCAAGTTTTTTAAGCCAAAATCCGCAATTTGACGCCAACAACACAATTCAACAGCACATTTTTAAGTCAAACAGCCCAAAACTTTCAAAAATCCGCGAATACGAAGAACTTTGCCTCTTAATGGAAAAAGGCTTTAACAAGGAACAGCAAAACCGATTCGACAATCTTACGCTAGAAATGGACAAAGGCTCTCTCTGGAACTACGAGTCGCAAGTCCGCTCGATTTTGAGCACTCTAGGAATTAAAGATATGACGCGCAAAATGGGAACTCTTTCCGGCGGCATGCTCAAAAAAGTTGCTCTCGCACAGGTTCTCGTCGAAGACACAAAGCTCCTTCTCCTCGA
>NZ_DBJD01000002.1:18526-31613 GCF_002297065.1 Treponema sp. UBA785
CACGACCGATATTTTTTGGATGCAGTTTGCAGCAGCATTTACGAGCTTGACCGCAAGCGTCTCAAACTTTACGAAGGCAACTATTCAACTTATCTCGAAAAAAAACAAATTGAACTCGAAATCGAGCAAAATACAGAACGCCGAATAGAATCAGTTCTCCGAATTGAACGCGACTGGCTCATGCGGGGTCCATGCGCCCGCGGAACAAAGGCAAAAGCTAGAATCCAGCGCGACAACGCCCTCATAAACCGCGAAAAATTCTCGCAAGACAAAGGATTTTCGTTTGAAGTGGCAGGCCGCCGTCTTGGAGGCAAAATTCTCGAACTGCACAATATTTCAAAAAATTTTCCAAAAGGCTACGTCGGCGAAAAAGAAGCCGGTGATTCAACCGCACAAAACTTTACGCCAGTGCTCAAAAATTTTTCCTACAAATTTAACAAAGGCGAAAAAATCGGCATTTTCGGAAACAACGGCTCAGGAAAATCCACGCTCTTAAACATCATCACCGGAACAATTCCGCCAGACACCGGCACAATCGAAAAAGGCGAAAACACATTCATCGGCTACTACCAGCAAAATCCGGTTTTTCCAAACCTCAACCTGACAGTCCTCGAATACATAAAAGAAGCGGCCGAAATAGTGCACCGCAACAACGGAAAAGACCTGAGCGCTTCCCAATTCTTAAACGAATTCGGTTTTGAAGGCAAAATCCAACATTCAATGCTTTCCACACTTTCCGGGGGCGAACGAAAACGCGTTTTTTTGGTACGGCTTCTAATCACAAACCCAAATTTTCTCGTTCTCGATGAACCGACCAACGATTTTGACATTTTCACAATGAACATTCTCGAGCAGTTCCTCACCGACTACCAGGGCTGCCTTTTAATCGTAAGCCACGACCGCTATTTTATGGACAAAATCGCCGACACACTTTTCATAATGGAAGAAGACGGCAGCATAAGCGGATTTGTCGGCAAATGTTCCGAATATCTGCAAACTTTGGAAGAAAAAAAGAAAGCACAGTCCAAGAATGAAAAGGGGAAAGACTTCCCCTCGCTCCCAAGCCAAGCCGCTCCACGAACCGTCCCTGCAAGCAGCGCCGATTCTCTCCGCTTTGATGGCTTGTCCGCTACCCCTTCTGCGGGCTCAAACGCCGCCCGCAACGCCTGCTCGCCAGAAAAACCTCGCCGCCGCACTTATAAAGAACAAAAAGAATTCGAAGCTCTCGAAAATGAAATTCTCGAACTCGAAGAAAAAAAATCCGTTCTCGAAGCGCAAATGGCTGATTCAGACTTTACAAAAGCGAGAAAAGCCGGAGAAGAATACACAAAAGCCGAAGAACGCCTAAACCATGCTTACGAACGCTGGAGCGAACTTGCGGAACTGTCAGAAAATTAAAACCTCGCTTTAATGCGTTTTATATTTTTTTTACTTTATGCTACACTTTTCTCATTATGAAAATTACAACGGTATTAAAAGTTCGTCCCTACGAATGCGACTCTTACAACCACGTAAACAATGCAGTTTACTTAAACTATCTGGAAACCGCCAGAATGGACTTTCTGGAAAAAATAGGTTTTAACTACGATGGAATCTTCAATGCAGGCTACTATCTTTTTGTAACCCACGTAGACATTCACTACAAAGTTTCTGCAAAAATGCACGAGGAACTTTCAATCGAAACCTGGCCAATCAAAATGGGCGCAGTTTCTGGAACGATGCACCAGATTATCAAAAAACCGGACGGTCAAATCAGCGCCGAAGCCGACGTAACCTGGGCCTGTGTAAACCACGAAGCTCATCCGTCAAGAATTCCTTCGGAATTTATGGTAGACGGCCTTAAACCAGAATCAAACTAAACAAAAAAATGACCGCTGGACAAAAGTTTCATTCGCTTAAAACCAACGGTCATTTTTATTTATCTTTTTCATTGTTTTTTTGTTTGCTATATAAATAAAAAAGGCCGCCCATTTGAGCAGCCCGTTCACTTTTAGAACTAGTAATCTTTTTTTTCTGACTTGCGTCTTTTGTTAAAAAGTTTGCGTTCCAAAGCAGTTTTCTTCTGATGATTTTCTGCAGAAGGCTTTACATAGTATTCGCGGCGTTTACATTCACGAACAATGCCCTCTTTTTCAACCATGCGCTTAAAGCGTTTAATTGCTTTTTCGAGGTTCTCTGACTCGTCTACAACGATTGTTGCCATGTAATTTCACCTCCTTTCCTCGGTGTTCCGATAAGTTTGATTAGTATATGAAAAATTCAAAATGAATTCAACATATCAACCAACCAAATTTCAAAAAAAACTAGTTTAAAAGCGCCTTTGCGTCTTCAAGAGCCTGAGAATCTGGAGCAAGCTGAGCTTTTGCAATTCCTTTTAGATTTGCTCCGGCCGCTTTTACACGTTCGCCCCAGTCGCTGAGCATTTGACCGTCGCCCCAGTCGTAAGAACCAAAAAGACCTATGGTTTTTCCAGAAATCTGGCCTTCAATTCCCGAAAAGAACTCTTCCATTGAATCTTCAAGCTGTTCGGCGCCCATTGCAGGGCTTCCCAAAAGAATTAAATCCGCAGAAAGAACTTCTGAGGGGTCTGCTACATCAGCAGTGCTAAAATATGCATCCGGCGCAGCTTCCTTAATCGCATTTGCAATCTGCTCCGTATTTCCTGTTGTTGAAGAATAAACAATTGCTGTTTTCATAAATTTTCCTCCATTTTTTTATATTTTTGCGCAGCAAGAGGAACGCTAAGTCCCTGCCTGAACCACGACATACAAATTTCTGTGCAGAGCCTGTACTTTTCCATTAAATCAAGTGCAGCCTGCTTATCTCCATAAACTTTCCAGAATCCGCTAAACACACAGTTTCTGGCATTTTGAGTTTCAAAACCTATGACATCTTCGAGCGGATAGCCCAAAAAAAGTCCAGTTTCGTGCGGAAAGGAGCTTTCGTGGGCAAGCCGAAATAAAAGTTCGCTCAAAATCGAATTAAAACCTTTTTCAACATCATATCCCTTAGTTTTTAAGTATTCCTGGTTTTTCTTTTTGGAGCAAACTTCTTCAAGCAAGCCTTTGTCGTAAACAAAAATCAAAACCCGTCCGTCGTCTTTTTTGAGAACAACAAAAAAACGCCTGTCTTTTGAAAAATTTTTACGCCAGGAAAAAAGCCGGCTTCGATTAGTTGAATAAAATTCATTTTTAAGGCTAAAAAGGCTTGCAGGTTTTATTCCGCAAAGCGCAGGAGCGCTGCAATGAATCACAGTTTCTTCAAATCCCATTAAAAATTCCAAAAAAATATGGCAGTACAACACTCCAGAGAAACAGTCAGAACTTAAGAATCGTACTGCCATGAGGTACACTTAGGTTAGCACAAGCTAACTATGTTGTTAGCATACACTAACAACATAGTTATGTCAATTGAATTTTTCTTTTTTGAAGAGTTTAAGCCAGAAAAGTTAATTTTTAAGGGAATAATATACCCCGGATTGTAACGGCGCGAATGCGTCCGCCTCGGCGGATGGAGCGAAAGCGGAACCGTGAAAAGCCGGATTGTACGCAAAATGCGGTCCAAATTTTTATGGCACATACGGTTTTTATTCAATATTGAAAACAGCGCCATCGGGAGAAGGCTGAACTTTTATTTTGCATGGGTGGAATTCGGCGTTTGCGCAAAAAAATGGCAAATCCATTGCGTATTCTGAGAGCACGTCTTCTGGCCAATAGTGCAATTTTATGGTTGATGTCTGGCAGTCGCCGTCTGCATCGCTCAAAGCGCCGTAAAGCTCTATCATATCGCTGACTATATTTATATACTTTGCAAGATGATTTTGTTCAAATTGTTTTTTTATAAAATCTTTCTGCAATTTTCTAATCTGCGGCATTTTTGGTTCGGGCGGAAGCATAATTTTTTCTTCTCGAAGATATTTTTCAAATTCTCCAAGAAAAACGCTCGGCTTTTTGTGCAGATGGTAAATTATGCAGTTAAACCAGCTTACTGCGCGACCCTGCGTATAAAAAAGATTTACCGCCCGTGCAAGCGAAGCGGCTTTTTGCAAGTCTGACTCTGGAAATTGAGGTGTTTTTAAAACGTTGTAAGGCGGTTTTTGTTCCCATATCATTCCAAATTTTTTTGCTGAATCGTGCAAATCTGTTCCTGGAAGAACCGAAAGGCAAAAAAGTTCAAGATTGTTTGGATAAAGGCTGAGCGCATAATCAATACTGTTTTTAAAACCTTTTAATGTGTCGCCCGGCAATCCGTAAATCAGGTCAAAGCCAAAAGTCACGCCTGCCTCGTTAAGATAACCAATATTTTTGCTGAACTTTTTTTTGTCGAGCGTGCGATGTACATTTTTTAAGACTTCTGGATCTGCGCTCTGCATTCCAATTTGCAGGGCACAACGCACGCGGCTGAAGGCTTTTGCAAGTTCGCGGTCAATAAATTCGGCCCGCGCTTCAAAATAATAAAAAGTGTCCGGCGTTTTTTTTTCAATCAGCCTGAGCATCTGAATGGCGCGTTCTTTGCTCGCATTGTAGGTTGGATCAAGGACAAAAACCTGAGGAACTTTTTTTTGGGCAAAAAGCTCGATTTCTTTTTCGATCCGTTCCATCGGAAAATATGCTACTTTTTTTTCGCCTTTGGATTCGTAGCAATATGAACACTTAAAAGGGCAGCCACGGGCAAGTTCCCATAAAGCTCCGCCGTATTTTGCAACGTCGAGTGTGCCGTCAAGATATGGCGAAGAAAGTTTTTCTAAGGCGCAGGGTGAAGTTCTCGCAAACTGGAAGACCTGAGGTTTGCCGTTTAAATAGAAAAGTCCTGGAATTTCGGGCAATTTTTCTGCACCGGCATTTTTAAAAATCGATTCCAAAAGCAAAACTGCGGCTTCTTCGCCAGCTCCTGCAATCGTATAATCAAATCCCTCAAAGACAAATGGATCTGCCGTAACTTCAGGACCGCCAGCAATTGTTATGATTTCCGGGTTTATTTTTTTGAGACAGCGGGCAGCATTTTCCAAAGCAACATGATTCCACACGTAAATGCTAAAAAGCACGATTTGCGGACTTTTTTTTGCCAGTTGCTCAGCAATGTAAGAGCCTGTCTGCATTTCACCGGCATTTTTTTCTGCTTCAATTTCTGCTTCGGACAAAATCTTTTTTATTTCGGGAGATTCCTTGCAAAAATCACACAATTCAACATTGTAAAAATTTTTTGTGCGGTCATCGTTTTTTACGGCAGAAGCAATACAAGCCACCCCCAAAGGCAGAGCCTGAGGGGATTTTTCGATTAAGAGCGTTGTGCAAAGAACTTTTTGCATTATTTGTTTTTATTGATGATTTTTTCTTCAAATTTTCCAGTCTGAATGTCAATAAAGCGGACAAAAAGACTTACTTTGTTTTCTTCGTTGAGACTTGACCAGATTTTGTCGGTAAATTCTTCGATATTGCCTTTGATTTCTACAACTTCCGGTTCACCCTCAAACGACGGAAGAGGATTTCCGTTGCCCATATAAGTATGAATAAATCTTCCCTGGCCTTTTACAGGATTGTCGTATGCAAATGTGAATCTTAAAGTGTTGTCTGGATTTCCAAAATCGCTTTTTAAGATTGAAATTGCGTAATCGAATTTTCCATTTTCTATATTTAAAAGTGAAGAAATTCTCGGAGTGTAATTTGGAGCATCGTGTTCATATTTACGAGAACGCAATGACTGTTCAAAAGTTTTTCCTTCTCTAAGACCTTCAAAAATCGTGTCTGTCTGATCACCGTTTGTTACGATTGTACTGTTTTTGAACTGACGAACTGCCGCATAAATTATAAGGCTTGGATCACCTGCGATTAAACTTGGATCAAATGCTTTTGTGCGAACAACTTCGCTTCCATCTTCTGTTTCGACTGTAAAAATGCGGTTACGGCTTCCAGCGCTGCGTCCCATTGTCCAGTATGCGCTGACAGCATATTTTCCGTCTTCTGAAAGACCTGCAACAATTCCGCGTCCTGGATATTCATTCTGCGACAAAAGATTTTCGAGCTGATTGATTTTCATAAGTAAATTCCTTTAGGGCAAGGGATTGGAAGGGCGCATAGCGTTGTTTTGTGCCGGCTGAGCTTATCGAAGCCAAACAAAACAATGAAACCCTGCAAAGCCCGGTGCGGGTGTCCAAATTTTATTTTTGCTGCGGTTGCGCCCGCCGAAACCGCAAAATATAGAAAATTTTGCCTTTTTGACAAGCCGATTACAACTGCGAACAAAGTTTCTGGGCAACCGCATGACCCAAAATTTATAATTTTATTTTTCAGGTTAAATATCGAAGTTCAAAAAATCCAAGCAATGATTTTCCTTATCGAATTTCCTGAGAAATTGTTTTGGCTTGACCGGAAAATTTAAACTCAAAATAAACCGCTTGCCTTTATATTATCTACAGTTTATGTTTTTTTCAACACTGGCACTTTAAGGAATTTTTGGTTATATTTTGCTAAAAAGTGTTTATTTTTCTTTATTGATATGTTTTTTTAGACGATAATAGAGATATTGGACAATTTAAAAATGGCGGGTGAGTGTTTGCTCTTTATTCGGAGGATTGTATGAACGAACCTTTTAATCCAGAACTTGAAAACAACAGAATTATTTCTACCGGAAATCCTGCTTTTAATGAACAAAATTCTTCTGACGAAAATATCGAAGTTTTAGAGGCTTTGGAAGATGCGCCATCAGAAAAAAAATCTAAACAAAAAAAGCAGAAAACCGCAAAACACTCTAAGCATAAAATTTCTATAAAAAATATACTACGTTCGATCACCTTTAAATTTGCAGTCTTTCTTTTTGTTTTTTTTGCACTTTCATTTACAACTTTATCATTTTTTCTGGTTCATTCGATTGCAAAAGACAACACAGAAACTTATACAAATTTTTCTACAACAATTGCAGAACGGACAGCCGACGGTTTAACTTACTGGCTGGATTCTTTCTCTAAAAGTTTTGGAATTTTTACAAACAGCGAGGCATTTACTTCTGGAAATTATGAACTTGCCTGCAATTATCTGACAGAAAACAAAGATTTAATCGATCCAAGTTTTGATTTTATCGGAATTGCCGGCCAAGACGGAAAAATGTACGATTCTAACGGAAATTACACCGACATTTCGCATGAAGACTTTTTTACGGCAATTTACACAAACGGAAAACAACAATATATTTCTGATCCTGTGCCATCTCCAGACGGAATCGGTTACATTTTTTATGTTTCTGCTCCAGTAACAAACACGAACAAATCGTTTTGGGGAGTTATTGTCGGCGCGCTTGCTTTGAGCAAGGTGAATTACCAAATTACACAGTCGAATTTTAGCGACAACAGTTTTACCTACGCAATCGATTCAAAAGGAAATATTATTGCTCATCCAGATTCTGAAAAAATCATGAAGAATTTTTACGTAATGAGCGATGAAGAATCCGGCTATAAAGGGTATCAGGAAATGACTCAAAAAATGATTTTGAGCCAAAAAGGAACCGGAATTATCAAAGACAGCGAACGAAATGCAACAAATTACGTTTTCTACTGCCCAATTAACCATACAAACTGGTCGCTGGCAATTTCAATAAACCAAACAGAAATCGTTTCGATGGCAAAAAAGAGCGCTTTCCAGATTTGTTTTATAAGCATTATGATTGCAATCATACTTTTGGTTGTAACTTCTATTTATCTGACAATGTTAGTTCATCCTCTCATTCAGCTTAAAAATTCAATTATCGAAATCGCTTCCGGTGCTGCAGATTTAACAAAACGAATCGAAGTAAAAACAAAAGACGAAGTTGGCGAAGTTGTTTTGGGATTCAACACTTTTACACAAAATTTGCATCATATTATTATGCGGATAAAAGAATCGAAGGATGAACTTTCAAAAGTTGACGGAGAAATGGCAGGTACAACATGCGAAACAAGTTCTTCTATCAACAAAATCATTTCAAATATAAGCACAGTAAGCAGCCAAATTGAATTGCAGGGAAAATCTGTTGAGGAAACTACAGACAAAGTAAACCAGATTACGAAAAATATCGAAGCTTTAAATGCAATGATTGAAAACCAGTCGTCTGGAGTTACTCAGGCCAGCGCAGCAGTAGAAGAAATGCTTGGAAATATTTCTTCCGTTACAAGAAGCACTGAGCATATGGTTGATTCATTTATCTCTCTCGAAAACGACACAACTACAGGAATTGAAAAACAGAACAGCGTAGACGAACAGATTCAGCAAATTCAAGCACAGAGCCAAATGCTTATGGAAGCAAACAAAGTTATTTCTAAAATTGCGAGCGAAACAAACCTTTTGGCAATGAATGCTTCTATCGAAGCTGCGCATGCAGGCGATGCAGGACGCGGGTTTAGCGTTGTTGCGGATGAAATTCACAATCTTTCCGAAAGTTCTAGCCGCCAGTCAAAACAGATCCGCGATGAACTTCAGAAAATTCAAAATTCGATTGAAACTGTCGTTGTATCTTCGGCAGAGGCTAAAAATTCGTTCCAATCAGTAACAAAGAAAATCCGAGAAACTGACCAGCTTGTTCAGCAAATAAAAGGCGCAATGGAAGAAAGTGAAATCGGCAGCCATCAGATTACAGATGCGCTCAAAATGATGAACGATTCAACTTCTGACGTTCGTGTCTCTTCCGGAAGCATGTCGGCAGGCAACCAGACAATATTGGATCAAGTTAAAAAATTACAGCTAGCAACAGAAGAAATCAAATCAAGCATGATAGAAATGACAGCTTCTGCAAACCAAATTAGCGACAACGAAAAAACTTTGAGCAATATTTCCAAAGCAATGCAGAAATCAATCTTGAAAATTGGTTCTCAGATTGATTTGTTCCATGTCTAAATAATGTTTAAGCTCTAAAAATTGCATTTTTTGGAGATGATTAATATAATATCGGCATGACTTGTGAACTTTCAATCACCCTCATGCCAGAGGACGAAAAAAATCAGAGCACAATCGATGCAAAAATTCGGCAAGCTCTTAAAGAAAAAAAAATTTTTGAAAATGGACAGAAAATCACTTCGGTTTTTATAAAAAAATCGATTGACGCACGGCATTCCCAGATTAAGCTCGTTATGCGTTACAAAATTTACATTGATGAAGAACCGGAAGATTTAGAAAACATTGCGCTCAACTGGAAACACGCCGATGGAAAACGCTCTGTAGTTATAATCGGCTGCGGACCGGCAGGACTCTATGCGGCTTTTAAACTTTTCGAAGCAGGAATTAAGCCGGTTATTATTGAACGTGGAAATCCGACAAAAGTTCGGGCAGGCGACATTGAAAACCTTACAAAAGATGGAATTTTGGACGAAAATTCAAACTTTTGTTTTGGTTCTGGAGGAGCAGGAACTTTTTCTGACGGAAAACTCTACACCCGTTCAAACAAACGTGGCGACATCTATAAAATTTACAGAATTTTTGTTGAATTTGGAGCAAATCCGAACATTCTTACCGATGCGCATCCTCACATTGGAACAGATAAACTTCCTGGCATTATTGACCGCATGGAAAAAAAAATTGTAGAACTTGGCGGCGAAATTCATTTTAATTCACTTTGTACAGATTTAATTGTAGAAAAAACTTCTCAGAACAATGAATTAAAGGCGACCGGTGTAAAAATCAAAAATCTTACCGATGGAAAAGAAAAAGAAATTTTTGCAGATTCAATAATTCTTGCAACTGGACATTCTGCGTCAAATATTTACCAAATGGTTTCGAAAATTGCACCAAATGCGCTCGAAGCAAAAACATTTGCGGTCGGAGTCCGGGTTGAACATCCGCGGGCAATTATAGATTCAATTCAATTCCACGGAAAACAAATGCCTGCCGCCGCCGAATACCGTCTTACAACTCAGGTTGACGGCCGCGGAGTCTACAGTTTTTGCATGTGTCCCGGCGGCTTTGTCGTTCCATGTGCAACAGCAAAAGATCAGATTGTCGTAAACGGAATGAGTTCTTCTGGACGAAACAGCCAGTGGTCAAATGCGGCAATTGTCGTTGAACGCAGACCGGAAGACATTCCTCAGGAATTTAAAAAACAGGCAGAAGGTGAAGGCTGTCCTGCACTTGCCGGGCTTTACTGGCGAACCTGGCTCGAAAAATTAACTTTCAAAAACGGTTCCGGTCAGCTTGCACCAGCTCAAAGGCTAACGGACTTTCTTGAAGAAAAAGAATCAAAATCGCTTCCAATTACAAGTTATAAACCCGGAGTTGTTTCAAGCAGACTGGATAAATGGCTTCCAAAAGATATTTGTAAGAAATTGCAGGCAGGATTTAAGGATTTTAACAAAAGCATGAAAGGTTTTGTTTGCCCTGACGCAATTCTAATCGCTTCGGAAACAAGAACCAGCACTCCTGTAAGAATTTTACGCAACAAAGACACTTTGGAATGTACGGCAATTAAAAATCTATATCCATGCGGAGAAGGAAGCGGATATTCTGGAGGAATTGGAAGTTCGGCAATGGACGGAGAGCGCGTTGCCGGAACAATAATAAATTCTCTCAAAGCGCAGTAAAAACGGAGGAACCAAAAATGAAACACTGTATCCTTGTAAAATTTGTTCCGGAAATTTCAAAAAAAATCGAAAATTCGTTTATTGAGCAGATTCAAGAACTGTTTAATACTGCAACAACAGAAATTAACGGAGTACATTACGTAAAAATTTACAAGTGCTGCATAAAACGCGAAAACCGCGCCGACATTATGATTGAAATGGACATGGACAAAGAAGCGCTGGAAGCCTACGATTCAAGCGACGCTCATTTAATTTGGAAACGAGAATATTCAAGATTTATTGAAGAAAAAACGATTTTTGACTTTGACGACACAAAACCTTTCAAAAAAACAATAAATCAATAAAAATTGCAAAAAATATTTTTCGTGTTAAAATTATGTTTAATTGAGTTTGCAATGCAAGCTTTTTTAGAGGAGTTGTTATGGCAAAAAAAAGTAGTTTTAACCTTTTTTATTTGATTGGAATGATTGCAGTTGTAGTCGGAAGTTTTTTACCGATTATAAGAATTTCGCTTGGTATTCTTGGAAAGATTGATTTTACAATAATTGATGCTTTTAAGGACTTGAGCAATTTAGATTCGTGGCTTGCACTTTTAATGTTTGTTGCGGCAGCCGTTGGAATTATTCTGTGCTTTGTAAAAGTTTCTAATTCAAGCATGTTAAAAACAGTTTGTCTGCTTGCTTCTATTGTGCTCGGACTTATCTTTTTTGCACGCGGAAACTTTTTTAAAGACTGGTTTAAAATTACAGGCTTTGGATTTTATATAATTCTTGCGGGATGGGTTATCGGTCTGATTGGTACTTTTGTAAAAAAATAAAACGGCTTAGGGGGTGTAGCCACGCGTAGCGTTATAAGCGGACTCGTCCGCTTATAATGAAATGGCGAAACACCCGACACCGCGCAAGCGGTGGAAGCCCCAACTTATAAAATTTTTATAAAATATTCATTTCGATTTTTATTTTGTCATTTTTTACAGAAATTTTTGAATTTGCTCCAATTATCAAGGGCATTGCCGGATCAATATGACCAATATCGGCATCCAAAACAATTGGAACTCCAAGATCGCCCAAAATTCCTGTTACTGCATTGTATTGATTTACGCCCATCATTTCCTGCCGAAAAGCCGCAAGCGGCCGTCCAAAAACAAACCCCGAGGCATTTTTAAACCAGCCGCTTTCTTTTAAATGCCAGAGCGCCCTGCGGATATCCATTGGATTGTAATCACAACTTTCCAAAACCCAAACAATTTTTTTGTGCTTTTCGCTAAACCGGCAAACGTTTTCCAGCCGAGTTCCGCTCAAACCGACAATGCAGTCAAGACAGCCGCCCAGAATAGTTCCGTCAAATTCCAATTTTTCGTCTGGCAGCAAAAGTTCTAAAGTATTTCCATTTTTAGAAGGAATATAAGACACAAGTTCTTTTCTGTCAGTCAAAATATAAGAAGAAAGAGGGTCTTCGCTCTCTACATCTGGATTTTGAAATTTCGGATAACCGCTGACCGTAAAACTCTTTCCTTCGAGAAGATTCCAGGCATCAAGCTCGCTCTGTTCCCAGGGTTTTCCGAATCCAGGAGCATTTTGACCGTAGATTGCCGGAATTGAGCAGAGGGTTACAAGCGGAAAAATGAAATTTGTATTGTCGCTGCAACCAATAAACCACTTTGGTTCGGCAGTTTTGAGTTTTTCAAAATCAACGTAACTTACGGTTTCGCACATGAGTTCACCGCCGCCACAACTAAAAACAGCATTTATTTTGGGGTCTAAATAATATTTTTGGAGTTCAGCGGCGGCGATTTTTGGGTCTGTCGAAATTCCAAGACCGTCAGACTTGTAGCAGCACTCGCCAATTTCCACGTTATAACCACGTTCTTTAAAACGGCGGACTGCCTCGTTAAAGCGAAAATTGTAAGGTTCTGTCGTTGCGCCAAAACTCGGAGCAACAATGGCAATCGTATCGCCTTTTTTTAGCGGTTTTGGAAAACGCATATTTTTAAGTCCTTTTTTAGCGGCTTAACTCAACAATAAGTTTTGCACACTCATCAAGTCCAATTTTTCCAGAATTCAAGCACAAATCGTAATATCTAGAATCGCCAAATTCGGTATTTGTGTAGTAAGTGCAATACTTGCAACGTTTGCGGTCAACTCTTACAAGATCCCGCATGATTTTTTCTTCCGAAACATCCTGCATTCTATTGTTTTTTAAGTATTCAACTCTCCACCATGGATCTGCGTGAATAAAAACATGCAAGCTGTCATCAAATTCCTGAAGAATTTGATTTGCGTTTCTGCCGACAATAACGCAATGACCGTGTTCTCCAAATTTGCGGATAACTTCTTTTTGCGCTTCAAAAATTTGATCGTTTATCGGTTTATTGTAAAAATCAAAAAGCGACTGTGTAAATCCCGTCAAAAACGGCGCTTCTTCGTCGCTTTTTAGAACTTTAGAAATATCGATATTTTTTTCACTTGCCGCCTGCAAAATTATACTTTTGTCATAATACTCATAACCAAGAATTTCTGCAACTTTTTTGCCGATTGTTGAACCGCCTGC
>NZ_DBJD01000002.1:31696-34675 GCF_002297065.1 Treponema sp. UBA785
TCAGTTTTAGAATTGACTTTTTAAGTTGTTTAGCAACATTTTAGCAAAATCTGCTACAAAACTTTTTCCAAAAAACTCTGAGTTCGTTTTTCTTTCGGATTTTTTAAAACTTCTTCTGGAGTTCCCTGTTCAATTATAAAACCGCAGTCCATAAAAACAACGCGGTCTGCAACTTCGCGGGCAAATCCCATTTCGTGCGTTACAACAACCATTGTCATTCCTCCGCGGGCAAGCTCCTTCATAACTTCCAAAACCTCGCCAACCATTTCGGGGTCAAGGGCGCTCGTCGGTTCGTCAAAAAGCAAAATTTGAGGATTCATTGCAAGAGAACGCGCGATCGCAACACGCTGCTTTTGACCGCCAGAAAGCTGCTGCGGATGTGCAAAAGCCTTTGACTCAAGTCCAACGCGTTTAAGAAGTTTCATTCCTTCAATTTTTGCCTTTTCCTTTGACATTTTTTTTAGCTCAACAGGAGCAAGCATAAGATTGCTGATGATATTCATATTTGAAAAAAGATTAAAATGCTGAAAAACCATTCCGATATTTTCGCGCACCTTATTCAAATTTACTTTTTTGTCGGTAATATCCGTATCGTTTACAATAATTTTTCCGCTTGTCGGCTCTTCAAGATGATTCAGACATCGCAAAAAAGTCGATTTTCCAGAACCAGACGGCCCGATTATGCAGACAACCTCGCCTTCGTGAACATCCAGCGAAATATCTTTTAAAACTTCCAAATTACCAAAATTTTTCCGAAGATTTTCAACGTGAATTTTTACTTTATCGCTCAACATTTCGCTTTAATCTCCTTTCAATAATCTTTGCAATTTTGCTCAGAGAAACAATTACGACCATGTACATAATTCCAACGATTGCCCAAGTCTGAAGCGATTTAAAAGTATTGCCGCTGATTGTCTTTCCCATGTTTGTAAGCTCAGGATAACCAATTACGGACAAAATCGATGTATCTTTTAAGGTGATTATAAACTGATTTATAATTGAAGGAATCATTACCCTAAAAGCCTGCGGCAAAATTACACGGCGCATTGTTGTTGCATAAGAAAGCCCAAGACTTCGCCCCGCTTCCATCTGCCCGACATCAATTGACTCGATTCCTGCGCGAAAAATTTCCGCCATATAAGCGCCACAGTTCATCGCCAGCGCAATCGTACCAGCCTGCAAGGCCGGAAGCCTAAAATTGTTCACCCCAGCCAGCCTAAAAGCCTGAGGCACGCCAAAATAAATAAAATACGCCAGAACAATCAACGGAACGCCACGCACTGCATCGACATAAACCGAACCAATAACATTCAAAATTTTACTGCTGCTTACATTGCACAAAGCAAAAATAAGACCAATAACCATTGCAAAAAGCAACGCCCACAGACAAAGAACCAGCGTATAGCCAAGTGAACGCAAAAGCATCAGCGAATAAACCTGAAGAATCGAAATCAAAATGCAACCTCAAAAAACTAGTGTCGGGCAAACCCCATATTTTCTACTATAGTATAACGGAAAATCCGCCATTTCTCAATCTAAAAGATGCACGATTTTGGGGCCATTTTTGCTAGCGCAAAAACCGCGCTTTCCGTACTTCCGCGTCTCCGCGCTCCATTGTTTTGCGCTGCAAAACAACACCTTCGGCGATACTCCAATCGCTTGTCCAGCGAACAAATTTTACAAAGGCATAAAAAAAAGGACTGCAAAAACAATATTCGAGCAAAAAGAACAATTTTTAAATTGCTCCTTAATCGCTTCAAACAAGTTTTTAAACAGTCCCTTTTTGCAGTAAATGCAAAAACTATTTCAAGTATTTATCAAGAATTGCCTGATAAGTTCCGTTTTCTTTAATATTTTTAAGTCCGGCATTGAACATATCGAGCAACGGCTGGTTTGCTTTGTTCATAATTGCAAAGCCGTATGGAGCGCCTTTGCTTTCCATTCCAGCAGGAATTTTGAGGGCAAGTCCTCCAGTCTTTATGTTATCTGCCATAATTGGAGTATCTTCAACACAGGCAGCGCTGTTTCCTAGGATTACATCCTGATACATTGTCGGAGAATCTTCAAAAACTGTTACCTTAAAGCCATATTTATCTTTGAGAGAATTTGCAAAGTCTGCGCCGGCAGTTCCGTTTTTAACAGCAACATTTTTTCCAGCAAGGTCAGCAAAAGATGCAATTAAACTGTCTTTTGCAACTACAAAAGTCTGAGTTGCGTCATAATATCCGTCAGAAAAAATCCAGCCACTGTCAATTCTTTCCTGTTTGATTGTTGCGCCAGCAATAAGAGCGTCAGCCTGTCCAACCTGAACAGCAGCTACACCAGCATCCCAACCAAGCGACTGAAGGTCGTAGTCAAAACCCTGATCTTTTGCAATCGCAGCAAGAATATCAACGTCAATACCAACAAATTCATTTTTTTCGTTAGTGTATTCAAACGGACGGAATACTGTATCTGTAGCAACAATCCAAACTTTTTTGCCGGCAGCCTTGTCTTTTTTAGAACAGCCAGTAAAAAGCGAAGCGGCGGCAACCACTGCCAAAACAACACTTAAAACTTTTTTCATAAAAGTCCTCCAAAATAAAAAACTTTTAAAATTATAAAGAAATTTTTTTTGTAATTCAACAAAAAGTATTTACAAAATTTTTTGCAATCGCTTATTTCACATCGCTGTCAGCAACTTCAACTTTTCTCAAATGCCAAATATCGCGGACATAATCTTCAATTGTTCGGTCTGAAGAGAATTTTCCGCTGTTGGCTATGTTGATTAAAGTTTTTCGCGCCCAAGCTTTTTTGTCGGCATAAGCTTTTGCAATTTCTTCCTGAGCTTTGCAGTAAAGCTCAAAATCTGCAAGAACGTAATAAACGTCTGGACGCTGGCCTTCAACTCCGTAAACAAGAGAATCGTGTATTTCCTTAAAAATCTGATGGCTTGGATCGTAAGTGCCGTCAACCAACTGACCGACAACTTTTGCAAGA
>NZ_DBJD01000072.1:0-26336 GCF_002297065.1 Treponema sp. UBA785
TGCGTAAGGGATTGTAAGGGCGGCGGAGCCGTTCGCTTGCGAATGACAACCCTGAAAAGCCCGACGGCAACTTGTTGCCGGTACGCCCAAAAATTTTATATTGCACCTCTGGTTTTTAAGAGCCGGAGGTGTTTTTTTTGCAGTTGTGGAGAATTCTAAAAATTTATTATAATTAAAGATGGAATTTTTTGATGAGGAAGTTATGAAAGTGTTTAAGAGAATCTGTTTAGTTTTGGCGGCGGCTTTTTTGATGGCTGGTTGTAAGCAGGAAGAAGATGAATTTAACGGTTTGGTAATTTCTAGCAATTCTAGTTTTGTTGAAGCCGAAGAGGAAGTTACTTTTTGCGCTACTTTTTATAAAGATGGAAGTGCCGATTCTAACGAAGTTGTAAATTTTTGTGTTGAAAGTGATTCGACTGGCGGTGCTGTTTTGAAAAGCGAGAGTGCAAAAAGCGGAGAATATGTTTTGCTAAAAGTGGGAACGGTTGCCGGCGGTTTTGTAAAAGTTGCGGTGGAATGTAATGGCTATTCTGCATACAAGATTTTTGGAGTTAATCCTTCCGAAGAGATTTTGGTTTCTGACAAAGCGATTGGTTTTGCGGGGCTTGGCGTTGATATGTCAAAAATGGTGAATATGGTTACTGTTTCGACTGGCTCTGAATTAAAACAATACGCGAAAAGAGGCGGTTATGTGATTTTTGTGGAAGGCAGTATTGATATGTCGGAGGGAATTTTGCCGGCCGAAGGCTCTGTAATGGACGGTTCAAGTGCCACTGACAAAATGAATTCTTTTGTTGCAAGCAATTCTGAATATTCAACTTATGGTGAATGGATTAAAAATACGACAAACGTTTCTGTGGGTGACAATACAGGAACGACTTCGATTAGCAATGCGTATAAAAAAATTATTCAGATTGCTGTTGCAAATAACACAGCTATTATTGGTTTGGATAGGGGGGGGTATGTTCGAGGTGGAAGTTTTAGCGTAAAAGATGTTTCTAATGTTGTTATTAGAAATCTTTCTTTAAAAGATGCTGTTGATCCTTTTCCTCATCATGAAAGTGGCGACGGTTGGAATGCTCAGCATGATTTAGTTAGCATTGATAATGGAAAAAATATTTGGATTGATCATTGTACTTTTGAAGATACTCTTAATCTTGGAAAAGCTGCAAATAGCGAAAAATGGCAGGTTTATGACGGTCTTTGTGATATGAAGTCTACTACGACAAATGTGACTGTTTCTAACTGCGTTTTTAAAAATCACGACAAAACTATGCTAATTGGTTCTTCTGATAAGGACGGTGAAAATGATCCGGCCGCAAGAAAAATTTCGCTTTTTTACAATTACTGGCTTAATTGCGGGCAGCGTTGTCCTTTTGTGAGAAATTCGCTTTGTCATGTTTTGAATAACGTTTATGACAGCGACAGCAACCGAATTTATAACAGTCAGACTTCGATAAATGCAAGGGCTGGTTCTGTTGTTTGTGCGGAAAATAACTATTTTGGCACTGTTGCAAGTCCAAATGAAGCTGGCGGTTCAATTTCGTATTCGCCAAATTCGAATTTTAATCCGGAGTCTTATTATTTGTATGTTACGCTTGAAAATAAAAACGTCAAATCCTGGGTAAATGCAAATGCAGGCGCTGGAAAAGTGTGCGTACAATGAATCGTACAATAATATTGAAATTTAACTGTTCGTTGTGAATTTTGAACTGGAGTTTATGGCATGAAAGATGATGCTGATAAAAATATCAAAGGCGAGGCTGTTTGTTCCGGCAATTTTTCTAAAACTGGGCTTGTGCTTGAAGGCGGCGCAATGCGTGGTATGTTTACGGCTGGCGTGCTTGATGTTTTAATGGAAAATGAAATTTATACCGACGGAGTTATCGGGGTTTCGGCCGGTGCGGTTTTTGGCTGTAATTACAAGTCGCGGCAAATCGGGCGGACTATTCGTTATAATAAGCGTTTTGCTGGCGACTGGCGGTATTGTTCAGTTCGTTCGCTTTTAAAAACTGGCGACCTTTATGGAGCTGATTTTTGTTACAACAGGATTCCAAATGAGCTTGACGTGTTTGACCTTGAATCTTACAAAAAAAATCCGATTCCTTTTTATGTTGCGGCAAGCGATTGCCGGACTGGAAAATGTGTTTATAAAAAACTCGAAACTTGCGGTGAAAACGACCTTAAATGGATGCGGGCGAGCGCTTCAATGCCTCTTGCGAGCCGGCCTGTTGATGTTGACGGATATAAATTGCTTGACGGTGGCATGACAGATTCTATTCCGCTGGAATTTTTTGAAAAACTGGGATTTTCCCGCAATATTGTAATTCTTACTCAGCCGCGACACTACAAAAAATCTCCGAATGCGCTTATGCCGTTCATAAAAATGTCGCTGAGAAAGTATCCGGCGCTTATTCAAGCCATGCAAAATCGGCACAAAATGTATAACGCAGAAACCGAATATGTTTTTGAACAGGAAAAAAAAGGCAATGTTCTCGTAATTTGTCCTGGAAATTCTCTCGGAATTAGCCGTACCGAAAAAAATCCAGATGAGCTTCAGCGAGTTTATGAAATTGGCCGAAACATTGCTAAAAAAATGCTTTCTGAAATAAAAGAGTTTATAGCTCGCAATTGAGCCTTTCGAATGGTGATTTTGCATAAAAAAAAGTGTGAAAATTTGTGCAAGATTATAAAAATAAATTCTTGACACTAAAAAATCTAAACTGTACCATTTTTTCATAAATTATATCGTGCACGATGTAATTAAAAGTCAACAAGGTTGTTGCATAAAAAGAGCTGTATAGCCCTTTTATTTTATATGCGGGAGACCTTGAAAAAGGGCTTCTCGCAAGAAAGGAGCCACTTATGAAAAAGATCTGGAAAATTTTTGCACTTGGAGCGGTTGCTTCAATGGCGGTTTGCAGTGCATTTGCTGCAAAACAGAAGACTATAAAGATTGGATTCAATATTCCGTTGACAGGCGACTCGCCAAAAGTAGGTGAGGGCGCAAAATGTGCCGGTGAGATTGTAAAGAACGAAATTAACTCTGCCGGCGGTCTGGATGTAAAAGGCACAAAATACCTTCTTGATTTTATTTATGTTGATAATGAGCTTAAAGCTGATTCTGCTATAAATGTTGCGAATAAGCTGATTGATATTGACAAAGTTCTTGCTTCGATTGGACCGGAAGGCTCTGGACGCGCTATTCCTGCCGGTGAAGTTTATAACGATGCAAAAGTTCCGATGATTACACCTTGGGCGACAAACCCTGCGGCTACTGCTGGCCGGCCTTATTGTTTCCGTGCTTGCTTCCTTGATCCGTTCCAGGCTCCTGTTGCCGCTAAATTTGCGAGCGAACAGTTTGCAGCAAAGTCGGTTGCCATTATCTACAATCTTGAAGACGACTATTCTAAAACTCTTGCAGAATTGTTCAAGGCTGAATGGGAAAAGAAATACGGAAAAGTTGTTGTTTTTGAGTCGTTTGGCCAAAAAGACCAGGATTTTTCGGTTCAGCTTACAAAGGTTGTAAATTCTGGCGCAGATTTTCTGTATCTTCCTTGCTATTACAACCATGTTGGTCTTATAACATCGCAAGCTAAGGATTTGGGCTGGTCTAAACCTGTTATGGGTTCTGATTCTTGGGGTTCGGCTGATCTTTTCAAACTTTCTAAAGGTGCGGTTGTTGGCGATTATTTTACAACCCATTATGCGGCAAAAGGTGCAACTGGCAAAACCAAGGAATTTATTGAAAAGTACGAAAAAGCTTATGGCTATACTCCAGACGATGTTGCCGCCCTTACATACGATGCGATTCATATTGTTTTGCAGGCAATTCAGGATGCTGGTATTACAGGAAAACTGAAGACTGATCGTACTAATGTTATGAAGGCTATGGGAAAAATTTCAAGTTTTGCCGGAGTTACAGGTAATATGCGCTTTACTCCAGACGGAGATCCAGTTAAAGACGCTGTTGTTGTAAAAGTTACACCTGAAGGCGAATTTGAATATGTAAAGTCATTGCAGCCATAGTTTAAGGCGCTGCTTTTTAGAGAATCTGGAATCTGCTCTTTTTGGGCTGGATTTCAGATTGCTGGATTTGGTTTTATCCGAATTGGTTTTAATCAATTAAAAACAGACACAAAAAGGAATAAGATAAAAATTACATCCTTGTAATTTTTATCATTACAGTTTGCTCAAGCATAACTTTTGCAAACTGTAATTCTCGCCATCCGTGGCTCGCCACTAACGCGGAGTTTTATAAGGAAAGGGTGCTAAAAACATCCGAAAATGGCGTCTGTTTTTATCTTAAAAAGTTTGCGTTGCAAACTTTCTTATTATCGGTTGTTTCTCACTTCATCGCGAAACAACTTAAAAAAGCCAAGCTTAAAGTTTTAATCTTGACTTTTTATGGGAGACAGACTGTGACATTTTTGATTCAAAATATTTTTAACGCTCTTCAGTGGGGCAGTTTTTATTCAATTATTGCATTGGGCTATTGTCTTGTTTACGGCGTTCTCCGACTCATAAATTTTGCCCACGGAGATATTTTTATGACATCTTGCTACATCGCTTTTTTTGTTGTGGCAGGATTGACGGCACATTTTGCTGGTCTTACAGGTATTCCTCTTTTTGTAATAACACTTGTTGCGACAGTTGCATTGACTGCTCTTCTGGGAATTGGAATTGAGCGTGTTGCTTACCGTCCTCTTCGGGCTAAGGGTGCAAACCGCCTTTATGTTGTTATTACAGCCTTGATGATAGGTTTTATTCTTGAAAACGGAAACCTCGCTCTTCTTGGAGCTTCCGCACGGAGTTTTCCAGATATTCTTCCAAAACATGTATGGAATATCGGTCCGGTTACTATTACTTCGCTTAAAGTTCTTGTAATTGTAAGCGCAGTTGTAATCTTTGCCTTGCTGCAGTTTGTTGTTCAGACTACAACTTTGGGAATGAGCATGAGGGCAATATCATTCGATAAATTTGCTATTCCTCTTATGGGAATTCCTCTGAACACTGTAATTACCTTTACGTTTGGACTTGGTTCTGCTCTTGCGGCTGTCGCCGGAATTCTCTTTGGAATGTCGTATCCGGTTATGGATCCTTATATGGGAATGATTATCGGCTGGAAAGCATTTATTGCGGCTGTTGTCGGCGGAATTGGAGATATAAAAGGCGCGTTTATAGGCGGATTTCTTCTTGGTTTTATTGAAATTTTTGTTACGGCTTTTCTTCCTTCAAGCTATAAAGATTTGGTTTCGTTTGTAATTCTTCTTGTGATTCTTACGATAAAACCGACTGGCTTTTTTGGTGTGGCTAAATCGACAAAAATCTAATCTGGCGCAGGAGGTGAAAAAATGACGTTCATTAAAAATTTTAACAATATGATGGATAGAAGATTGAATCCTTCTGTCCGTGCACAGAAACTTTTTATGCCAGTTTCGACAATTGTCATGATTCTGCTGATTACGGTTCTGGCGCATTTTGAGATTATTAACAATTATTTTCAGACGATTATCGTTACAATCTGCATAAACATAATAATGTCTGCAAGCCTTAACATTGTAAACGGCTACATGGGAGAATTCTCTTGCGGACACGGCGGCTTTATGGCGACAGGAGCTTATGTTTCGTCCGTAATTTCGCTTATTCTGTTTAAGGACGGAAATTCTATTACTGGCAGCGCTCTTTTGCCTGAAAGTCTGTCTCTTTTTGGTTTTCCGCTTTCGATTATTGCCGGCGGTCTTGGAGCAATGCTCGTAAGTCTTATAGTTGCGATTCCTTCGTTTAAGACTCGTGATGACTATCTTGCGATTATTACGGTTGCGGCAAACTTTATTGTAACTACAGCGATTAACAATATTCCGGCAGTAGGCGCAAGCCGTGGACTTATGGGAATGAAATCCGTTATGAGTTCAATGGCTGATGTAGTCGATGTGCCTTGGATTTTAGTTTGGGGACTTGTTTTTGCGGTTCTTTCGATTCTTTCAATTTATTATTTGATGAATTCAACTCTCGGCAAGGGAATAAGCGCCGTAAGATACGATGAAATTTCGGCAGAAATTATGTCGGTAGACACAAACAGAATGAAGCTGATTGCGTTTACTTTTAGTTCGTTCCTTGCTGGAATTGCCGGCGGTCTTTTTGCCCATCTTCTTGGTTTTATAAATCCATCGTCGTTCGGAATTATGAAGTCTACAGAATCGCTTGTCATGGTTTATTTGGGCGGAATGGGTTCGTTGAGCGGTTCTGTTCTTTCTGCTGTGATTTTTACGATTTTGCTTGAGCTTCTTCGTCCAGCGCAGATTTGGAAATGGGTAATAATTCCTCTGATTTTGATTTTGATAATGGAATTTCATCCGGAAGGAATTATGGGTTCAAAGGAACTTACTCATTTCTTTCCATTCCTCAAAAAACTTTTTCCAGCAAACAAAAATCAGATTAGACCAGCGAAAGTTTCTGCAGAAGGAGGTGCGGCATGAGTGGAACATTGTTGAAAATAGAACATCTTACACACCGTTTTGGCGGGCTTCAGGCGCTTACAGACATAAATGTGGAATTGAAGCAAGGAACAATCAACGGACTTATAGGACCAAATGGAGCTGGAAAGACGACTGTATTCAATCTGGTGAGCGGATTTTATGTGCCTTCTGAGGGAACAATTACTTTTGACGGAACAAAACTCAACGGTCTGCGTCCGCACAAGATTGCCGACCTTCATATTGGACGGACTTTTCAGAATATTCGGCTTTGGAGCGATATGACGGTTCTTGATAACATTTGTATTGCCCAGCACTCGCGTCTTGGTTTTTCGTTAAAAGATGTTTTTTTACGGACAAAAAAATACAAATCGCGGGAAGCGGAAATTCATAAAGAAGCTTGGGCACTTCTCGAAAAGTTTTCACTTGCGGATTCTGCCCTGGATTATCCAAAAAATCTTCCGTATGGAATTCAGCGCCGTGTTGAGATTGCCCGTGCTCTGAGTCTGAGCCCGAAACTTCTTATGCTTGATGAAC
Source organism: Treponema sp. UBA785 (assembly GCF_002297065.1). Taxonomy (NCBI): domain Bacteria; kingdom Pseudomonadati; phylum Spirochaetota; class Spirochaetia; order Treponematales; family Treponemataceae; genus Treponema; species Treponema sp. UBA785. The sequence goes on from NZ_DBJD01000072.1 coordinate 7,014, forward strand.
CTGCCGCCGGACTTTCGACTTCTGATCTTGACGGACTTATAAGTTACATAAAATGGATTCACGACACGTTTGGAGTTACAATCTGGATGATTGAACACCAGATGCAGGTTGTAAACACGCTTTGTGACAATATAAAAGTTATAAATTTTGGAAAGGAACTCGCTGAAGGAACTCCGGAAGAAATTCAGAAAAACCCGAAGGTAATCGACGCATATCTTGGAAACTCGAAGATTGTTGAAGAGGCTGAAGCGCCTTTTAAACCGATTGAGATTGCATCTCAAAGCAGAAAACCAGAATAACGGATGTGTTTTGAATTTTTATGGAGGAGGTAAGATAAAAAAGACGCCATTTTCGGCTGTTTTTTGAGTTTTACCTTTAAAAGTTTGCGTTGTAAACGTTTTATGTGAGGTGAATATGCTTTTGGAAGTAAAAGACTTAAAAGTATCCTATGGAAATATAGAAGCTCTCCACGGAATAAGTTTTGATGTAAACCGTGGGGAAATTGTAACACTAATCGGTGCGAACGGAGCTGGAAAAACTTCAACTTTGATGAGCCTTGCCCGCCTTGGCCGGCCGGAAGCGCCTGTCGTAAAATCAGGCGATATTCTGTTTGAAGGTCAGAGCATTTTAAAGACTGAGCCTTATGAGCTGATACAGAAAAAGATGATGTGTCTTGTTCCTGAGGGAAGACACATTTTTGGCAATCTTACCGTCGAGGAAAATCTTCAGATGGCATGCTATGGGCGCAGAAAAAATCCGGATTCAAAAGCTCGGACAGCTGAACTTTATGACCAGGTTTACGATCTTTTTCCGCGGCTGTACGAGCGTCGCCGGCAGAGAAGTGAACTTTTGTCTGGCGGTGAGCAGCAGATGCTTGCAGTTGGCAGGGCGCTTATGACGGACAGTCCTTTTATAATGCTTGATGAGCCGAGCATGGGACTTGCGCCTAAACTTATGTTCGAAATGTTCCGTGCGCTTAAACAACTCAATTTTACAAGACAGATGACAATTCTCGTTGTAGAGCAGAATGCCAAGGTCGCCCTTGATTTTGCCGATCGTGGGTATGTTCTTGCAACTGGCGAGATAATCGCATCGGGAACAAGTGAACAGCTTCGCAACGATCCCGAGGTACAAAAGGCATATCTCGGCGGTTAAAATTAAAATTGCTCCTTTTTGTGGCCGTCCCCGGACCGACTGTTGCTGTCAGACACAAGGAAAGGGGGCGGTTTTTTTTGTTTTAATTTTGATTAAAGACAATTTTTTTTGAATTATGGGCGTTTGCCTGGCGAATGCCAGGCACCGGGCTATCCGGGGTTTTATTCCTGCGCAATTGCTCCGGAACGCGCCTGTGTGGCGCGCCCCTACTATCCCTAACGCATTTTAAAAACTTTATATATTTTATTATTTTCTCATTTTTTGCATTATCATAAGTCCTGTTGGAGTTGCCGCAAGGCCGTCTTCTCCTGTTTCTCTAAGACATGCAGGAATAAGTTTTCCGATTCTTCCCATAGAGTCTATTACTTCGTCTGCCGGAATTGCGCTTTTTACGCCGGCTTTTGTCATTTGAGAGGCGACAACGGCGTTTACAGCTCCGCTCACGTTTCTTTTTATACAAGGAACTTCTACAAGTCCGGCAACAGGATCGCAGGTAAGTCCAAGCATATTTTTTAGGGCAAGCGCCACAGAATTCAAAATGTCATCGTTTGTTCCGCCGTCAAGACTTGTAAGTGCGCCTGCTGCCATTGCGCTTGAAGAGCCTATTTCTGCCTGACAGCCACCCTGTGCACCGCTTATGCACGCATTTTGAGCGATTACTTCTCCAATTCCTGCCGCGACAAAAAGAGCCTGTACGATTTTTTCTTCTGTTGTGTTGCACTGTTTTTCGTAAGTTAATAGAACTGCAGGAATTATTCCGCAGGAGCCAGCAGTTGGAGCGGCTACAATTCTTTTCATACATGCATTGCTTTCGCCCATTTTTACGGCTTTTTCCATTACTTCCGTCATAAAATCGCCAAGAAGACGATTTTTTTGTTTTTTGAATTCTTCCAGTTTTGCGCCATCTCCACCGCTTAGACCGCTTGCTGAACGAAGGGCAGGATCGTAGTTTTTGTCCGCATTTTTCATTGCCAAGTACATGTCCTTCATTTTTGCGAACGACTCTTCAAAACTTGTTCCCTGTTCTTTCATGTCATCTTTTATGATAATCTGCCAGAATTCTTTTTTTTCGGTCTTCGCTTTTTCAACTATTTCACTTAGACTTTTAAAACTCATTTAAAACCTCTGTTTGTAAATTTACCCCTCAAGACTGTAATATGTAACTTTTTCGATTCCTTCCAGATGCGAAACCCATTTTATGGATTCCTCTGGAATTTCCTGATCACATTCAATAATCATGACAGCATTTCCACCTCTGTTTGAACGGTAAAGCTGCATTTCGGCAATATTCACGGATTTATGGCTCAGCATGCTTGTAACTTCTGCAATGTGTCCCGGCTGGTCGAGATTGTGGACAATCAGTGTCGGATATTCTCCGGAAAAATTGGCGCTAAGTCCGTCTATGGCCGCTATGTTTATGAGCGAGCCTCCAAGAGATTCTCCGACAACTTCCAAATGTCTTCCGTTTATTCCAGACAAAATAAGCTGCACAGAATTTGGATGAACATCTTTTAACTTTGCTTCGCCAAAACTGAATTCAAGTCCATTTTTCTCCGCAATTTCAAAACTCCGTGGAATTTCAGGGTTGTCCGGCTTCATTCCAAGCAGTCCTGCCAGAATCGCTTTATGAGTTCCATGACCTTTTCCTGTTGCGAGAAATGAACCGTACAAGAGAATCTGCGCTTTTTTTACAGGCTCTCCAAGAAGTTTTCTCGCAACATAGCCGATTTTTACAGCTCCTGCCGTATGGGAACTGGACGGTCCGACCATAACAGGACCGATAATATCGAAAATATTCATAATAAAACAATAATAACCATTTTCAAAAAAATAAACAATCGTGCACGATGTATTGAATAAATTTTTGTTTGGTTTTATGATTTGCCTTGATTAAGGAGTGGACGAAAATGACAGGCTGTAAGATAGTTTTTTCGGGCGAAAATTCACTTGAAGTTCAGTTTGAGCAGAAAATTTGTATTGAAGTGAACCGAATGGTTTTTGAGTTTGCCAAGTTTTTTGAAGAAGCGGCAGTTGGGATTTCTGACGTAAAAATTGAAGAGATTGTTCCGACTTATTGCGCCGTTACCGTCTATTTTGATTGCGCAGAAAATGGAGATGAAGGACGTAAAAAAGTTCTTGAAGCTGCCCGGCGGATTTTGGACAGGGTTCTTTCGGATGGGGAAAAAACGACAGAAAACTCAGGTCGCGTTGTAAAAATTCCTGTCTGTTACGATGATGAAGAATTTGCTCCTGACCTGAAAGATGTTGCCTTGAACGCAGGACTTTCGCAGAAAGAAGTTGTCAGAATTCACTCTTCAACAGATTATTTGATTTATATGCTTGGATTTTTGCCGGGTTTTGCTTATCTTGGCGGACTTGACCCGCGACTTGAGACTCCGCGTCTAAAAACTCCCCGCACAAAAATACAGGCTGGAAGCGTGGCGATTGGCGGAAGCCAGACAGGGCTTTATCCTGTTGATTCTCCCGGAGGCTGGCGAATAATCGGACGTACTCCATTAAAAGTGTTCAATCAGTTTAGAAATCCTGCTTTTTTATATTCGGCAGGAGACAAAATTAGATTTGTGCCAGTTACAAGGCGCGAATTTGACGAGTTTGATGAATTGGACTGGCTGGAAAAAAACGGCTATTCAGAAAATAAAATGAGCGCGCCAAAAAAAACAGCGCGTTTTGTCTGTGGCGGAGGAGCAAAAATTATTGACGGCGGATTGTTGACCACTGTGCAGGATTTCGGCAGAAAAGGTTTTCAAAAATACGGAATAGGAGAGAGCGGAGCGATGGACAGAAAAAGTCTTGCCTTTGCAAATGCTCTTGTTCAAAACGAATTAAACACAGCCTGCCTTGAAACAACCTTGTGCGGTCCTGAACTTGAATTTTCTTCGGACTGCGTGTTTGCAATCACAGGTGCAGAATTGAATGCCAGTCTTGACGGAAAAACTGTCGCAATGAATACAGCTGTCAAGGCAAGCGCCGGAAGCGTTCTAAAATGCGGTTTTGCAGTAAAAGGCTTGCGTTCATACATTGCATTTAGAGGCGGAATTCTTGTTCCTCCAGTTTTTGGCAGTGCGTCGACAAACGTTAAGAGCGGAATGGGCGGTTATGGCGGAAAACTAGTTAAAGGCGGACAGCTTGCTTTTGGAGAAAGTTCTCATGGTTTTAAAAACAAAGAATTTTATTCATCAGTTTTGAATATAGAAAATGAAAGAATTGAAATAAAAGACGATGAAAATTTGCCGCTTGTACTAAAAGTTCTTCCTGGCGCTCAATACGATTTTTTTGACAAAAAAACAATTGAAAAATTTACTTCTACGGTTTATGAAGTAAGTTCTGAAAGCGACAGGATGGGAATCCGCTTTTTAGGAAACAGTCTTGATTGCGGCAAGACAGATATAATTTCTGATGCGATTCCATTTGGAGCAGTTCAGATAACATCGAGCGGGCTGCCAGTTGTAATGGCGGCGGACAGACAGACGACCGGAGGATATGCGAAGATTGCCACGGTTTTGCAGCGGAGTATGCGGGAATTGGCTCAGGCGCGTCCTGGAAAAAAAGTGCGTTTTGTGTTTTGTTGAATTCGGAGAGTTTTGATTCAAGAGAAAATTGCGAAAAATGGGGGAAAATATGAAAAAAATTGAAAATTCAAATCCGTATCGGAAAAGTTTGCCAAATGAAGTCCGCCAATTGATAAGCGATGGAAAGATTACAGGACAGACTTCTGGAATGTGTGACGGTTATGCCCAGGCAAATCTTTGTATTCTGCCTGAAAAATATGCTTATGATTTTTTGTTGTTTTGTCAGCGCAATCAAAAATCTTGTCCGCTGCTTGAGGTAAGCGATTGCGGCTCCAGATTCCTTAAAACTTCTGCGCCAGGAGCAGACATTGCCAAAGAAATTCCAGGATACAGAGTTTGGAAAAATGGAAAGCTTTTTGATGAATGTACGGACGTTTCTTCGTATTGGAGGAATGATCTTGTTTCTTTTGTTATTGGATGCAGTTTTTCTTTTGAGAGTCTTTTGATTGATGGTGGAATTGATGTCCGGAATATTTCTGAAAACCACAATGTGCCGATGTACATTACAAATATAGATACGGTTCCGGCCGGAATTTTTAGCGGAAAAATGGTTGTTTCTATGCGGCCAATTCCTTATGACAAAATCGTTCGTGCTGTCGAAATTACATCGCGGGTTCCAAAAGTTCATGGTTCGCCGGTTCATATTGGTTCACCTGAGCTTATCGGAATAAAAGATATAAATAAACCTGATTTTGGAGAAATTAGCACAATCAAGGAAAACGAAGTTCCTGTGTTCTGGGCATGCGGAGTAACTCCTCAAAGCGTCGTTATGAATTCAAAACCTGACTTTTGTATAACCCATGCGCCTGGACACATGCTCATAACTGATATTCCAGAAAGTTTTCTGCAGAACTAATGTAAAAAATGCACAAAAAATAAATAAATGTTTGTCATATTTGCTATCGTGCACGAAACAGTGACGTGCTAATGTTGTGTCATAAACAAAAACGTGAAGGCAGAAGTTTTTCACGCTAAAATTGAACTTAATTTGGAGGCAGGAATATGAATGCAAAAGAGATTGCAAAAATGCAGACAGAAAATGTGCTTTTGGGATGGAGCAAGCAGGGCGGACTAGATCCAATTGTTGTTGATCATGCCGAAGGAATTTATATCTATGATACCGACGGAAAACGATATGCGGATATGTCTTCTGAGCAGGTAAATGTTAATGCCGGTTACGCAAACAAGGAAATGACCGAAGCTATAAAGGCTCAGCTTGATAAATTTGCTTATGTTCAGGGCTCCTGGGGAGCAGAAAGCCGTGCAAAGCTTGCAAAATCGATTATCGACCGTTTGCCTGACTGTTTTGGAAAAGTGTTCTTTACAAACGGTGGGGCAGATGCGAACGAGAATGCGATAAAAATTGCCAGAATGTATACCGGACGTTTCAAGGTAATGAGCCAGTACCGTTCTTACCACGGTTCAACTTTTGGAGCCGGAAACTTGACCGGTGAACCACGCCATTTTGCGCTTGAGCCGGCTATCCCCGGCTTTATTCACTTCCGCGGGCCTTATCCTTATCAGGAAAAAATTCACTTTGAGTCGGAAGATGAGGAATGTGAATATTATGTAGAACGTCTGCGTGAACAGGTTATTTTTGAAGGCGGCGACAGAATTGCTGCAATCATTCTTGAAACTGTAGTTGGTTCAAACGGAATTATCATCTATCCAAAGAACTACTTAAAAGGTGTCCGCAAGATTTGTGATGAATTTGGAATCATGATGATTTGCGATGAAGTTATGGCTGGCTGGTACAGAACAGGAAAAATGTTTGCATATATGAATTTTGACGTAACTCCAGATATTATAACTTTTGCAAAAGGCGTAAACTCTGGCTATATTCCGCTGGGTGGATGTATCGTAAAGAATGAAATTGCTCATTTCTTTGATGACAAGTATCTTTCGTGCGGACTTACATATTCTGGTCATCCGTTGGCATGTGCCGCTGGTGTTGCTTGCCAGGAATTCTACCTTAAAAACGATATTGAATCTCATGTTCAGAAAGTTGGAAAGCATCTTGGAAAAAAACTTGAGGAACTTAAGGCTAAACATAAGAGCATTGGAGATGTTCGCTACATCGGGCTTTTTTCTGGAATTGAACTGGTAAAGGACAGAGAGACCCGTGAGCCGCTTGTTCCTTGGGGACAGGATCCAAAAGGAATAATGGGAGCGATTGTAAAGGAACTCAAAAGCCGGGGATTTTTTACATATTCACACGAAAATGTAATTATTGTTGCTCCTCCGCTTATCATAACCGAAGCACAGATCGACGAGGAACTTGAAAAGCTGGACGATGTTTTGAGTATTGTTGACGAAAAATACATTTAGCTTAAAAAGGAGATAAGATAAAAACAGCCGAAAACAGCGTCTGTTTTTATCTTTAAAAGTTTGCGTTGCAAACTTTCTTATCATCTGTTGTTTCTCACTTTGTTGCGAAACAACTTAAAAAGTCAATTCTAGAACTGAAGTTTTAATCTTGACTTTTTATGGGAGAAATCCATGGTATTTAATTTTACGACAGCGCCAAGGACTGTAATGGGCGAAGGAGCGTTAAAAGTCGCTGCGCCTTATTTCAAGTCTTTTGGAAACAAAGCTTTGATTGTAACCGGAAAAATAATTACAAAGACCGGGCTTGCCGCTCAGGTTCAGAATGTGCTCAAAGAACAGGGAATTGACAGCGTTATCTATAACGATCTTCCTGGAGAGCCTACGGATTTGATGATTTATGCCGGGGTCGAGGTTTTTAAGAAAGAAAAGTGCGATTTTATTGTTGGGCTTGGCGGAGGAACACCTCTCGACAGCGCAAAGGCAATTGCGGCTATGGCTGTTCTTCCAGGAAAACTTGGCGACTACAAAGGAAAGGAGATGTCCGGGGATTTTGCGCCGCTTGTGTTGATTCCTACAACCGCTGGAACTGGCTCCGAAGTGACAAAATATGTCGTATTTACAGAAACAGCGACAGATTCAAAACTCTTAATAAAAGGCGACGCGCTTCTTCCAAAAATCGCTGTTGTTGATTACACATATACTCTTTCTTCTCCTTCTTCAATCACACTGGCCACAGGAATGGATGCGCTCACGCATGCGATTGAAAGCTATACTTGTGTAAAACATACTCCAGTTACGGATTTGTACTGTCTTGATGCGATTAAGAGAATTTTCAAATATCTTCCAGTCGCTGTAAAGGACGGTACGGACAAGGTTGCCCGCGAAAATATGAGCATTGCCGCTTACGAGGCTGGAGTTGCAATAAATACTAGTCCTACAACGATTGTTCACGGAATGAGCCGTCCGATTGGAGCGGTTTTTCATGTTCCGCATGGAATATCAAATGCTATGCTTTTGGTTGAATGTCTGCGCGCTGTGCTTTCTGGAGCATATTCACGTTTTGCAGAACTTGCCGTATTGGTTGGAGCGGCTCATGACGGAGAGGAACCGAAAATTGCCTCTGAAAAATTTCTTGAAAAACTTGAGGAATTTACAAAATCCTTGAATGTTCCAACTCTTCGTGAATACGGTCTTGATCTTCAAAAATTTGCTCAAAAAGAAGAAAAAATGGCGTCAGATTCCGTTGCGTCTGGTTCACCTGCAAACTGCTACAAAGTTCTTTCAAAAGAAGAGCAGATTGCGGTTTATGAGATTTTGAGGAAAAAATAATGAAAATCGCGCTGATTCAGATAAAAGGAAAAAGTTCCAATGATGACAATATCGAAATTGCGTTGGAACAAATCGAAAAAGCAAGTGATTCTAGTGCTGATTTTGTTGTTTTGCCGGAAATGTTTTCCTGTCCTTACAAGGCGTCAAATTTTCCTGTCTATGCTCAGGAAGATGGCGGAAAGAACTGGCAAAAATTGAGCGCTGCTGCAAGAAAAAATAAAATCTATCTTGTGGCTGGCTCAATGCCTGAATTGGAAATAAGTGAAGAAAATGGCAACCGCGTAGAAAAAATCTACAATACTTCCTATGTTTTTGACCGAACCGGAAAACAGATTGCAAAGCATCGAAAAATGCACTTGTTTGACTGCGATATTCCTTCGGCGCGGTTTTATGAAAGCGAGACTTTAAGTCCAGGAAAAAACGTAACAGTATTCGACACAGAATTCGGCAAAATCGGACTTATGATTTGCTTTGACATTCGATTTCCTGAATTGGCGCGGCTTATGGTTGACAAGGGTGCAAAACTGATTGTTGTTCCTGCAGCATTCAATATGACGAGCGGTCCTGCCTGGTGGGATATTATGTTCCGTGCACGTGCAACCGACAATCAGGTTTTTATGGCAGGATGTTCTCCTGCCCGTGACGAAAATGCTGGTTATGTTGCGTGGGGACATTCGCTTTTTGTTGACCCATTTGGAAAAATTCTTGCTCAACTGGACGAAAAAGAAAATATTCTTTTGTGCGATTTGCAGCTTGAACAGGTTGATGATTTCCGAAATCAGTATAAAATTCTCTCTGCCCGGAGAAAAGACGTTTATTCGCTTGTTGAATGCAAAAATGTTACAGAAAAATAATGCAGGCATATAGTTAAAATGCACGAAAAAAAAATTAAAATTTGTGCAAATAAGATTTTTATGTCTGGAGCAATGTCTGTATACTAAGTTTAATTTTTATGAATCAAAGGCGGTTCTATTCATCGTAGAAGATGGATTGGGCCGCCTTTTTTTGTTCATCTATGGAGGTGCATAATTATGAAAAAAGTCTTTAAAAAATCACTTGAGGTTTTAGCAGTCCTTGCGGCTGTTTTTGGATTTTTTTCTTGCGGAGAAAAAAAGAGTTCTGCAAAAACAGTTAAGATTGGAATTCTCTACAGCACGACTGGAAATTTCAGTCTTTCTGAAACGCCTATGCAGAATGCGGCTAAAATGGCGATAGACGAAATCAATGCGGCTGGCGGCGTAAAAGGAATGCAGATTGAACCTTTGTATGTTGACTACGGTTCAGACCCGGCTATGGCAGCGGAAAAGGCTCAGCAGATGATTTTGAAAGATGGCGTTACTGCTATTGTTGGAACAAATGCATCTAATACGCGTCTTGCAGTAATTCCTACGATTGAAAAATACAATAGCGTTCTTGTTTATAATACTTATTATGAGGGCGAAAAACCTTCAAAGAACCTTCTTTACACAAACACTTGTCCAAACCAGCAGGTTGCGGCATTTATTCCGTGGATGATAAAAAATCTCGGTCCGAAAATCTATATTGTTGGATCGGATTATGAATTTCCACGCAAGACAATCGCCTTTGCAAAGGAATATATTGCAAAATTTGGCGGACAAATTGTTGGAGAAGAATATACACCTACAAACGAAACAGACTTTTCTTCTGTTGTAAACAGAATTAAGGCTTCTGGCGCAGATTGCGTATTCTCCGGTGTAGCAGGCAACTCAAATGTTCCATTCTACAAGGACTATGTTCAATATGGAATGGATCCAAAAAAAGTTCCTCTTTGTTCAATTTCGTCACACGAGTCAGCAATTAAGGCTGTAGGTTCCGCAGCGGTCGGAAACTATGCTTCGTTCGACTATTTTAATTCTCTTGATACGCCAGAAAGCAAGCTTTTTGTTGAAAAATATCAGAAGCTTTTTGGAACGACAACAACAGTTACAAACAGCGCAGAAGGTGCTTATCACGGAATCTACATTCTTGCAAAAGCAATAGAAAATGCGCAGTCGCTTTCGGCGCAGGATATTATTGCCGCGGCTGCAGGTGTTGAAATTGATTCACCTGGAGGAAAGATAAAAATGGACGAGAAAAACCATCACTGCTGGCTTAATACTTATATTGGCCAGGTTCAGGATGATTTGTCTTACAAGATTCTTGCAAAAAGTGACGGACTTGTAGCTCCGATTCCTGAATAACGGAATAAAATTGAAGAAAAAATCTGTCGTCGCGGTGGACAATGACGGAAAACTGCCGCGGCGCACAGTCAGTTGATGAGTTTTTAACACAAAAAGGAGGCATGATAAAAATTACATCCTTGTAATTTTTATCATCACAGTTTGCTCAAGCGATGCTTTCACAAACTGTGATTCTCGCCATCCGTGGCTCGCCTCTAACGCGGAATTTTATAAGGAGGCATGATACAGATGAGCCTTTTCTTACAACAGCTATTGAACGGAATCAGTAACTCATCGGTTTTGTTTCTTACGACAATCGGGCTTGTAATCATTTTTGGAATGATGGACGTTGTCAACAATGCACACGGAGAGTTCATAATGATTGGAGCTTATACGGCCTGTATAAGCGTTAATGCGCTGCATATTCCGTTTGCACTCGCATGCATTCTTGCAGCCCTCATAACTGGATTTGTCGGAATAATAATTGAGCAGGCGGTTATTAAAAAACTTTACGGAAAAGTTGCAGAAACTCTGCTTGTTACGTTCGCACTTGAATATATAATTCAGCAGATTGTACGAATGATTTTTGGACCGGAAAGCCAGACGCTGGAAGTTCCGTTGCGTGGACAGATTACAGTTCTTGGAGTTTCTATTCCGTATTACAACCTTATTTTGATTTTAATGGCCTTGGTTGTGCTTGCGCTTACGCTTGTTCTTTTTTATAAAACTTCGTTTGGAATGCAACTCCGCGCAATTACACAAAACCGCGATATGACGCAGTGCCTTGGAATCAATGTTGCACGGATAAATATGTTTACATTTGGCTATGGTGCTGCTCTTGCAGGTTTTTCTGGTGCGTTGATTGCTCCGATAAAGAGCGTTTTTCCTGGAATGGGACCGGCGTTCAATGTTGACGGTTTTCTTGTCGTAATTCTCGGAGGACTTAATTCAATAATAGGATCATTTGCAAGTTCATTTGTAATCAATGAATCAATCACAATTATGTCGGGATATATGAGCCAGATTGTCTCAAAGCTTTTAATTTTTGTTGTGATAATTGTGATTGTACGTTTCCGGCCGAACGGTCTGTTTTCTTCAAAGGAAAAAAGATAGGTGAGGTGAATTATGAGTTTTGATGAAAAAATTGAAAAACTGAAGACGCCAGGTTTGTCTTCTGTAAAATCTGTAAGCGTTGAAAAGTGGATTGCTTATGGAATATTTGCGCTTCTTATTTTTATTCCGCTTTTTAGTTCAATGTACAGCCAGCTGGTGTTCGGAAAATTTATCTCCTATATGATTTTTGCGCTTGCGCTTGATATTCTTTGGGGATATTCCGGATTGATGAACCTTGGATTTGCGCTCTTTTTTGGGCTTGGCGGATATGTATTGGGAATCTCTCTCTCGTGCCAGAACGGGCTTCCTGCATTCATGGAATTTGGCGGACTAACGCAGATTCCTCTATTATATAAGCCTTTGCAGAATATTCCGTTTGCTTTTTTGATGGGACTTTTGGTTCCTTCGGCAGTTGCCTTTATTCTTGGGCTTTTTATTTTCTACAGCAAGATTAAAGGAGTTTTCTATAATTTGATAACTCTTGCGCTTGCGGCTTTGTTTGAACTTCTTCTTGCTACAAAGCAGATGTACACCGGCGGCTCTTCCGGAATCAACGGAATTGCAGGAGGACTCGACAAAATAAAATTTTTCGGCAGACCTATAACGATTACGGGCTGGTATTATATCGGTCTTGCTGCGCTTGTGGCAGTTTATGTTCTTTGCCGTCTTATTACAAAGGCTCGTTTTGGCAGTGTAATAAAATCTGTCCGCGACAACGAGGCCCGGCTTCAGTTTCTCGGATACAATCCTGCGGTGTTTAAGATTGCGGTCTTTACAATAGCAGCGTTTTTTGCAGGTTTTGCCGGAATGGTCTATCTTCCAATGACGTCGTTTATTTCTATTGAGGCGGCCGGCGTCAGCTTTTCAACGATGGTTCTTGTTTGGCTTGCAGTCGGTGGACGTGGAAACCTGACGGGGGCAATGGCTGGCGCACTTCTTGTAAGTTTTTTGCAGTCAAAGCTTTCTGAAAGTTTTGGCAATATGTGGCAGCTTGTGCTTGGCGCTGTCCTTATTCTTATCGTTTATTTTTTGCCAAAAGGAATTGTTGGAACTTTGCAGGATATTCAGTATAACCGTCGAATTGCAAAAGTAATCTCGCAGCAAAAACAGGAGGCATGATAAAGATTACGTCCTTGTAATTTTTATCATCACAGTTTGCTCAAGCGTTGCTTTCTCAAGCTGTGATTCTCGCCATCCGTAGCTCGCCGCTAACGCGGAGTTTTAGAAGGAGGCATGACAATGGCTTCATACCTTGAATTGAGAGATGTTTCAGTTGTTTTTTCAGGATTCCGGGCTGTCAATAAAGTCAATCTCAAGATTGAAAAAGGAGAACTTCGCGTGCTTATTGGACCGAACGGTGCCGGAAAAACCACAATAATGGATATGATTACCGGCAAGACAAGACCGACAGAAGGGCAGATTCTCCTTGACGGACACGATATAACAGGAGAACCGCCCTATAAAATCGCTGAAACTTACAGAATCGGGCGCAAATTTCAAGGACCGAATATTTTTGCGAACATGACTGTCTTTGAGAACATAGAAGTTGCTCTTCGCGGTTATTCGTCGCTTATAAAAACATTCACCTACAGACGCACGCCGCAAATTGTCGAAAAAATCAATGGCATTTTAAAGCAGATAAATCTCTACGATTACCGGGACATGATAAGTTCTTCTCTTTCGCATGGTCAGAGGCAATGGCTTGAAATGGGAATGGTTTTGGCACAGGATCCAAAGGTTATTCTTCTTGACGAGCCGACTTCGGGAATGACAGCGGACGAAACATACAAGACGGGCGAGATGATTCTCAATGTTATGAAAGGAAAAACTATTCTTGTAATCGAGCACGACATAGATTTTGTTAAGCAAATTGCAAAAAAAGTCACTGTTTTAAATCATGGAGAGATTCTTGCAGAAGGCACTTACGAGGAAATTACCAATAATCCGGAAGTTGTCCGTGTTTATCTTAAAAACGATGCCGACCTTGATAAAAAAGAGCCAACGGCTGAAGAAAAAATTGTCAAACAGATGCAGACACAGCTTCTTGAAAAGGCAGGTGTTTCTATAGAGGCAGTTGCAGGCCAGAAAACTACAGGAGGAGAATAAAAATGCTTGAAGTAAAAGACGCATGTGTAAGTTACGGAAAGAGCCGGGTTGTGAACGGAATCTCCTTAAAGATTGAAGGCGCAGAAACATTCCTTATTCTTGGAAGAAACGGTGTTGGAAAGACAACATTTATGAAAAGCATAATTGGACTTTTGCCGGTAGATTGCGGCTCAATAAATTTTGGCGGAAGCGATATAACAAAGAGCCGGGCGTATGAACGTTCTCAAAAGGGAATTGCCTATGTTCCTCAGGGACGTGAAATTATTCCTATGCTTACAGTTAAAGAAAACTTGCAATTAGGGGCTGTGGCACATAAAAAAGTTCAATTTGAGGCAAAAATGAAGGAAATTCTTGAATATTTTCCTGATTTGACGCCGCATCTGCGAAGAAAAGGAGGTGTGCTTTCTGGCGGACAGCAGCAGCAGCTTGCAATTGCCCGCGCGCTAATGAGCGATCCCAAAATTCTTATTCTTGATGAGCCGACAGAAGGAATTCAGCCAAATATAGTTATGGGAATTGCAGATATTCTCAAACGGTATCAAAAAGCGAAGAATATTCCTCTGATTATCGTAGAGCAGAATCTTCACTTTGCGCGCAGAATTGGAGACCGTTTTATGATTATCCAAAAAGGCCTCAGCGTAAAAGAAGGTTCTATAGACGAACTGACAGATGAAGTTTCTGCTAAATATATTTCTGTATAGGCGGGGGTAAAAAAATGTCTAAAAATTATGTAATTACAATTGCGAGAGGTTTTGGTTCTGGCGGCAAACAGACGGCGACACAGATTGGAGAGAAACTGGGAATTCCCGTCTACGAAAAGCAAATTCTTGAAATGGCTTCGGCATATTCTGGGTTAAGCGAGGAAATGTTCATTGAAGTTGATGAAAAGCTCCGTGGAAATTATGTAACCAATGCGCTTGCAAAATTTACTTTTCCAAAGGAAGTTTCGCCTACAAGCAAGCGTTTTGAGAGCGATATAAATCTCTTTTGTATTCAGGCGGAAATAATAAAGCAGCTTGCACAGAACGTGTCGTGCGTAATTATCGGAAAATGCGCCGATCATATTCTCAAAGATTTTGACAATGTTGCGAGTTTTTATATAGAAGCTCCTCGAAAAGAGTGTCTGGAATCAATCATGACAAAGACCGGCGTAAATGAAAAAGAAGCCGCAAAGATGATTGAGAGCACGGACAAATATCGTTCCGAGTATTATAAGTTTTATTCTGGCGGAAACTACTGGACAAATCCTGTCAACTACGACCTTACGCTTAACAGCGCGAGAGTGGGACGCAGACGTTGTGCCGATGTTATTATCGATTATATGCGTCGGAGATTCGGGGCGGACTTTGAAGATACATTCAAGGGAAAAATATAATGAAGGAATAACTGGTTGCGTTTTTTAACCGCATTATTTTGCTAAAAAGAGGTATGACAAATGTATGAATGTGATATAAAAAGAATGGAAGAGAAAATAACTACTTTTGGAGGTTTTGGAGACACAGGCCACGGCGGAATTACACGATTTTCACTTTCTCCAGCGGCTATTCAGGCAAGAAACGAGATAAAATTGCGCATGACAAAGCTTGGCCTTGATTTTAAGACGGACGATCTTGGAGACATTTACTGCACTCTTCCAGGAACAGATCCGGATGCAAAAGTCATAATGTCCGGCAGCCACTGCGATTCAGTTCGGCAGGGTGGAAATTACGATGGAATTCTTGGCGTTCTTACTGCTATGGAAGTGATAGAAACTATAGTCACCAAAAAAATTCCACACAGGCATCCGATTCAGCTTGTTGTTTGGACAAACGAAGAAGGCGCGCTTTATGAACCTGCGATGATGTGTTCAGGAATAATCTGCGGCAAATTCAAAAAAGAAGAAATGTTTGCTTCAGTCGCAAAGGACGGTTCTGGAAAAACTTTTGGACAGGCTCTTTCGGAAAGCGGCTTTTTGGGTGAACAAAAGAACAGAATTGAACCTTCAAAAACAGAAGCTCTTGTTGAACTTCATATTGAGCAAGGACCGGTTCTTGAAGCCGGTGGATACGACGTTGGAGTGGTTGAAGGAGTGGTTGGAATGATAAATTATGAATTTACATTTCACGGACAGGCTGACCATGCCGGCACATTCCCAATGCCTTACCGAAAAGACGCTCTTTTTGCCGCAAGCCAAGCTCTTTTGTTTCTTCACGAAGAATTTGACAAGATAGGCGACAAGGAACTGGTTTATACAACCGGAAAAATAAGTTGTCATCCGAATATTCACACAATTATTCCTGACGAGGTAAAATTTACACTAGACGTGCGTCATCAAAATCCAGAAATAATAAAAAGATGTGTTGAAATAATAAAAGCTATGCCAAAAGAGTGGGCAAACTGCACAATGAGCTATAAAGAAGCATGGGCGCGAAACACTGTAACTTTCTACAAGGAATGGGTTGATGATGTCGAAAATGCGGCTCAAAAACTTGGTTACAAGAGCCACAAAATGTACTCTGGAGCCGGTCACGATGCACAGTATCTTAGCGAAATTGTTCCTACTACGATGATTTTTGTCCCGAGCAAAGGCGGACACAGCCACTGCGAACTTGAATATTCGCCAGTTGAATGGTGCTGGAAAGGAGCAAACGTGCTCCTTAACACAATTCTTGAGATAGACAAAAAATAGGATTATTTTCCCATGGCAACAACTTTAATTCCCTCAGTTTCAAGTGAACTCCGGATTTTTTTTACAAATTCAAGGGCTTTAGGGCTGTCGCCATGCACGCAGATAGAATCGGCTTCGATTTCTATTTCTTTGCCAGAAATTGTCTTTACTTTGTGATTTTTTATCATTTCAAGAACACGTTCAATTGCAAGATTTTCGTCTTGAATCATTGCGCCTGGCTTTGTACGGGAAACAAGACTTCCGTCATCTTTATAAGCGCGGTCTGCAAAAACTTCTTTTTTTGCCCGTAGACCGACTGTTGAGGCTGCTTTTAGCATTTCGCTTCCGCTTAGGCCAAGAAGAATCAAAGAATCGTCAATTTCGGCAATTCCCTCTGCTATTGCAATGGCAAGTTTTTCGTCTTTTGCCGCCATATTGTACATTGCTCCATGGGGCTTTACATGCTGAAGAGGGACTTTATTTGCAACACAAAAAGAATGCAAGGCTCCGATTTGATACTGTACCATCGCTTTTAGTTCGAGAGGACTGACATTCATATTCCGCCGTCCAAATCCGACAAGGTCTGGAAAACCTGGATGCGCGCCTGCTGCCACATTGTTCAGTTTTGCCATGGCAACAGTTTTTGACATAACCAGCGGATCTGACGCATGAAAGCCGCAGGCAATATTTGCAGAGGAAATATATTTTATAACCTCTTCATCAAGTCCGATTTTATAATTTCCAAAACTTTCTCCAAGATCACAGTTTAAATCAACTTTCAGCATAATCGTTTTCTCCGTTTTTATATTTTATGACTGCGTTTTTCAGGGCAAGAATTATTTCTTTTTCTGTGTCCATTCCAAACCCGTCAACACCGACAATTTTTTCTCTTTTGACTCCGTCCACACTTCCGATTTTTACCGTGCTGCAGATGTAATCCTCGATTTCCTTAAAATCCGGCAAAAGCTCTGTTTTTTGAGAAAGAGCATCGAGATACGCAATAATTGAATACGCTCCCCAGTTGCTTACGGAAGCTATTACAAGGCAGTCTACTTTTACAGAACATGGAACAAGGCTCAGTTTTGAACTTATCAATTCCGCCACATTTCCCATTCCAATTTCGTTTCCGCCGTCGCCAACGCCAATTGTCGGAATTTTTCCGTAGGCAAGAGTGAATAAAATGTCTGTTCTGGCAGTAAATTCGCCAATGCTTTCTCTGCGCATATTTTCGTATCTGCCGTTGATGTTTATTCCACAGCGTTCAACCGAAATAAGCCCCGCCGGCTGATATTTTTCAAGCAGAGCCGTGCAATATTTTTCGTCGCCGTCAAAAGGCATATAGACAACTTCAAGCCCTTTTAGTTCAAAAAAATCTTTGCAAAAAGAATCTGTGACAATTACAGGATTGAATCCGAGTTTTTTTAACGCAAGCGCCAGAAAAACAGTTCCAGCAGGACCGTCTGTTTCTGCATATCCGGCTACATAAAAACCTGTTGTCAGAAGAATTGTTCTTCCTCTCTCCCAGGACAAAATCATTTCTGCCGCCTTATGCGAATAACCAGCCGGCAAACTTTTTTTAAGCACGTTCATTCCGCGTGAGCCATGACGCAAAACAATATCTTCAATTGTTTCTGTCAAATTAGTCGAATTTTGCATAGATGTCTCCCAAAATAAGAAAAACAGCGTAATTAAAAATCAGATAATGTCGGCTTTATATCCAGTTTCCTTGTAAAAATCTTCAACAGCCTCAGTTTGAAGCTTTTTTAAAAGTTCAGGGTCCTTTCTTCCAACTGGTTTTCCGTCAATTTCGTAAGCCGGCAATCCCAAGGTTCCTGCCGAAGTGATGAAAACTTCGTCTGCGGCAAAAAGCTCATCTAGTGTAAAAGGACGCTCTTCATAAGGAACTCCTATTCTTTTGCAAATTTCAAGATAATGACGGCGTGTAACGCCTGGAAGAATAAGTTCATCCAATGGAGGAGTGATAAATTTTCCGTCTTTTAAAATATTTACGTTTGTATGCGCACATTCAGTAACACGCTCGCCACGATGAAAAACAACTTCCCTTGCGCCGCTTTCAAAAGCTCTTTGGCTTCCCATTACGCTTGGCAGGAGGTTCAAAGTTTTTATGTTGCAATGGAAAAAGCGAGTGTCTTCTTCTGTAATAAGTTTGCAAGGTTTTCTCAAATCAGTGAGTTTTGATTCAGAAATTGTGATTAGAAGATTCGGTTCAACATTAGGAAAAAGGTGGTTGCGCGGCGCAGTTCCACGGGTACATTCCCAGTAAACAAAACATACTCCGTCGCTATCCATGGCATCAATGCATTTTTGAAGTTCTGCGACCAGCTGCTCTTTTGATAATTTGAAAGGAATTCTTGTAAGACGCAAACTGTTAAAAAAACGTTCAATGTGGTAATCAGTCTCAAAAATTTTGCGGTTTGCACAGTATGTCGCATCGTACACACCGTCGCCAAAAAACATTGCACGGTCCAAGAAAGGAACCGTCATCTCTTCCTGTAAGCCCATCTTTCCATTGTAATAACCTACGTTTTTCATGCTTTAGCCTCTTATATTTCGTGCATCGTGCACGTTGATAATAAAATTATTATGTTTTTCATTTTTTTTGGCAAGAATTTTTTACATTTTTTTATTGCTTTTTGACAAATTTTTTACTTTGAAAGATGAATTCATTTTGCCTTTATTTTGGAAAAAGCAGGCAGAATTTTATATATTCAATTAAAAAATTCTCGAATAAACTAAAAAAGAATGTTATTGAAGTTTACATTACAAATCTGGAGGAACAGAATGAAAAAATTAACTAGGCTTGCTGCAATTCTGGCAAGCACAGCAATCTTGTTTAGCGCAATAAGCTGCAAAA
>NZ_DBJD01000041.1:0-38901 GCF_002297065.1 Treponema sp. UBA785
AAAAATCAAAAAAAATCAAAAATCCAGGTTGAGCAAGCTGTAGAAAATTCTCTTGAGCAGGTCGGCCTTACAAAAAAAGCAGATTATCCTGCAAGATTTTTGTCTGGTGGAGAAAAACGCCGGCTTGCTGTTGCCTGCATGCTTGCAATGGAGCTTCCGGTCATTATTTTTGACGAGCCCTATGCAAACCTCGATTATGGCGGTGTAAAGCAGGTAAATGCTCTTATAAAACGTCTTCACGAACAGAAAAAAACAGTGATTATTTTGACACACGAACTTGAAAAATGTCTTGGCTTAGCAGATAAGTTTGTGGTTTTGTTCCGAGGCGATAAAGTTTTTGATGGAACTGCGCGCGAAGGGCTTTTGCAAAAACTTGAGCAGTGGAATATACGCAACCCGCTCAACGCTTATTCAAAATTGGAAGATTTAGTCTGGCTGTAAAAAAATGAATCAGAATTGTTACGCGTTTAGTTACAAATCCGGAAAAAGTTTTTTTCACAAGCTGCCTTCCTGGATAAAAATACTTTTTATTCCTCTTTTTAACATTGCGATTTTTTCGTTGAGCTGGAAATTTGCCGTTTTTTTTGTATTTGCCCAAGCCCTGCTTTTTTTATGCCTTCATTTTTCTCTAAAAGAACAGGTTTTCGACTTAACGCCTGTCTTGTGGTACGGAATTTTTTTATATCTTATAAATATTCTTTCCAACACTTATTTGAATTTTGCCGAATATGGAATTATAAAAAGTTTTGTTCAGGCAGTCAAAAATTGCATTCATGACGAAAAAACATTTTCTGTCGTTGTAAAATTCTTTGCCTGCAATCAGAGCGCTTCTCTTATGTTCAAAACTTCAACTTCTCTTGAACTTCGCGAAGGAATTGAAAAAATTGAACTTTTTATCCGGCGTATTCTTCCATGCAAAAAAGAATCAAAATTTGCCGCAACAGTTTCTATGTTCATAAATTTTATTCCCGCAGTTTTTAAAATGTGGACTCAGTTAAAAAGGGCATGGTTTGCACGAGGCGGAAAATTAAGCTTAAAAATGTATTTGGCGCTTCTTCCGGTTCTTTTTAGCCTTGGATTAAAATATTCAATGGACACAGCAAAAGCAATTTTAATCCGCGGATAGAATTTTACCGGGCTAAACTCAAAAATTTATTTTTAGCAAAAATATTTGCGGCAATAAACGCAATTGAAGACATCGGTTATTTTAAAATAATTTTAGACAAATTAGCATCCTGATTTTTCGGACGTCATTTTTTTCTTGCAAAAACATTTTTTTTGTTTGGGAAAGTTTTTCTTAAAAACCGGCTGCTCCGGCTTCGCTTTTCGCTCACTGGCTAAACGTCAGCTCTGGCCTATGCATCCGGCGTAAGTTTTTTTTGTTTCCCAAATTTTTCTAAAAAAATCACCCGTTGGATTTAAAATAAAAAAAACTCAGTACAATGTACTGAGTTTTTACGGCTCCTGCTGGGCTTGAACCAGCGACACACGGATTAACAGTCCGTTGCTCTACCGACTGAGCTAAGGAACCAGTTTCATTCACTTGAATGTGAATTTATAATATAAAAATTATAAAAATGTGTCAATATATAAAATGCAATTTTTTTTTATTTTTTTGTAAAAAGTTATTTAATAAGCGTCCAGACAAAAATCCAAATAAAACTTATTACGCACAGCATTTTAATTCCTGTTCCGAGCAAAAATCCTATAAACGAGCCAATTGCGGCTTTTAATGCGTGTGGAATGTCTTCTGGATTTTGAATTAGTTCGCCGATAAATGCTCCTGCAAATGGTGCAATGATTATAAAAATCGGTCCTAAAAACATTGCAAGAAAAAGACCTATTGTCGCTCCCAAAACAGCTTTTTTGCTTCCGCCAAATTTTTTTGTAAGAAGTGGCTGCAAAATCGAGTCGGCAATCGTTATAATTAAGGCGATAATTCCCGTAATCGTAAGAACAGTTACAGAGATGTTAGGAGGCGTGCAAAAATGCGCTGTAAAAAGTCCTGCCCATGCAAGAGGAACTCCAGGCAAAATTGGAACTACGCATCCAGCAAGTCCTGTCAAAAGAAAAATTCCCGCAAGAATTGAAAGTAAAATGTTTAAGTCCATAATCTTATTTTATGATATAATCAGCCTGAAAACAATTGAGGAAAGTTATGAACTATGAAAATGTTTATGAAGAAAAAAAACTTTTGCGTTCAAAAATGCGGAAGCTTTTAAAAGAAAGATATTCTGATTTAAAAAACATTCAGGCTGCTGGAAATTCCGCCGCTCAAAAAATCATTTTATCTGAAGAATTTAAAAATTCGGATTTAATTTTTTCTTATATTCCCTATGGATTTGAAATTGATCCCAGTTTTCTTGTCGAGATTGCCTGGAAAAACGGAAAAACTGTCTGTGTTCCTCGCGTTGTTTCGGATTCAAATTTGATGGATTTTTATTTTTTAGATTCAAAACTTTCTCTTCAAAATCAGCTCGAAAGCGGAGCCTTTGGAATTTTAGAGCCAAAACTGACCTTAAGAAAAGTTTTTACGGATTCTTCTCTAAGAGACAAAAAAATTTTTATGGTTGTTCCTGGCCTTGCTTTTTCTAAAGACGGAGCTAGGCTAGGAAAGGGAAAAGGCTTTTACGACCTTTATCTTCCCCGGCTTTTAAAAACTGGTTGCTCGCTTTTTACCGCGGGGTTTGCTTATTGTGAGCAAATTGTCGAAAATATTCCTGTCGAAAAGACTGACTTTTTTTTGGACAGAATTTTTACGCCTTGAAAATTATTTTTTTGTGTCAGCAGAATAAATTCTCATCCGCGGAAAATTCTCCAGATACGAACTAAAAACAAGATAGTAATCTTCTGCCGTTGCCTTGTTTACTGCTTCGTATTGATCTAAATATAACTCTGGATTGCCGGATGCAAGACCTTTTTGAATTAAAAATGCCGTTCCTTCATTTGTTGAAGTTTTTTCGAGTTCATTTATAATCCACAGATTTTCAAGCTTAGCTAAAAAATCATTTTTTTCTAAATCTTTAACCCCTTGTGTGTCAGTATTTATTATTTTTTTGAGTTCCTGAGAAATTTCTTTTATAGTCTGCTCGTAAATTTTTTCGGTCTGAAGATAGTGCTTGATTTTTGTAATTACGATTTGTGCATAAGGCAAATCCGAATCTGCTGGAAAAACTTTTACTTCCTGCACAAATTCTTCAAGTTTTTTTTGAAGACTGTCTTTTAAAAAATAGAGAAGCGCGTTAAAAATCGCATTGTCGGTCGAAGAGATGTCTGGCGCTTCGAGCATAAACAAAAGAGGGTCAGAAAAATCTGTCGTCGGAATTAAAATCGCAGGTCTAGGTCCTGCCTTGTCGGCGCTTACGTCCGTAAAAAACTGGTGACGGAGCGGAATTCTCTTTATTTTTTTTGGAAGCGGAAGTTTTTTTACCTTTAACTGAATGTTTTGTGTTTGTGAAAGACTTTTTAGTTCTCCAAAAGTTGAATTTAACGAGGCTTTTAATTCTTTTGTCTGATGAATTCCTCCAGTCAAAATAATCGAAAATCTGGTGCAGTCCAAAATTTTTGGATATGCGGCTTGAATTTCTGTAAATTCCATCTGGGCCGGTTTGTCTTTTGTGTCTTCGTAAAGAGCGGAAACTGGTTTTTCGTATATTGTCCGTACGGCTTCGCACAAAAGCTGAAAATCCGCAGAACCTGTTTTTATTCGCCATTGTGCGCGCAGATCGTAACTGATTCCGTCTGCAAGGGCCGGACTGATGTCGCCAAAAATCGTGCAGTAAGCCATTGTTTCGAGGCAGGTGTTAATGTCTTTTGCTGAGCAGTTCACCGTCAAAACGGAATCCTCTGAATTTGTCCGGGCATTTACGCTTGCCTGCGAATTTAGTTTTCCGGTTTTGTAAAGTTCGTCCATTTGCCATTGAATCATTGCCGAAAGCGAATTTGTCAGCACAGAAGCAAGTCCGGCATTTTTTTCTGCAAAAAGCAGTTCTCCTCCGGCAATCGAAAGCATTACGGTCGCTGTATTTTTTGAAGAAGAGCTTTTTATTGTTACTGGAATTCCGTTTTTTAAGGTGAATTGGGAGAATTCTTCCCTGCTTTTTTGAATAAATCGTCTGGCAGAAAAGTTAAAATCTTCTTCTGACGGCGATTTTTCTTTTTTATTTTGCAAATTTTGTCCATTTATAAAATTTTTGTATTGTGGCAAAAGATACCATGCGCCGTTTTTTTGGGTAATTCTTTCGTAACCGTATTTTTTAAATTCATCCGAATATTTTGTGTAATTTTTTGTATTGCAAAGAATAAAAACGTAAGGTTTTGAATTTTCGTATGATTCGTTGAGTTTTTCGGCAGAAATCGAATTCAATTTGTCGTTTTTGGAAAAAAAATCTTCCGCCAGACCGCCGCTTGTCCGGTTAAAAATTGCAAGATTTTTCATAAGAAGCGTAGAGTTGTCAGAAATTTTTGCGAATGAACTGTTTATTTCCCGGAGAACGGATTCTGCTTCTTGAGAGGAAATTCTCTCTTTTTCCCGCGACATTTCTAAAAAAAGTTCTCCCTGAACCGCAGGTCCAACCTTTGTTTTTTCGCAAATTGCCTGAATTATGAGTTTTTCGCGGCTGTTTTGCGGAACGGACGAAACGTCCATATATTCTGGAGAGCGGATTGCAAGATTTCTTTGTTTTAAAAGCAATTTTTTAAAAGACGAATTATTTTTGTTAAAAACGGCAGCCATCAATTCTGCTTCTTCTGGAAAAAAATCCGTGTATTGAAGGACAATCTGCGTCAAATCCGGCGAAAGCTGGTCGTCTGTAATTACAAATTTTTTCTGAATTTTTTGATTTTCCGGAATTTTAAATTTTTTTTCTTCGGAAAAATGATTTTGTGAGCGGCGGACTGGCTTTTCAAAATATTTTTTTGCCAGGGAAAGGGCTGTCTTTTCTGTTATGTTGCCGCTTATGTAGAGAATTGCGTTTTGCGGACTGTAATATTCATCTTGAATTTGAGTTAAAATTGTGCGCGCTTCGTTTATTGAAAGTGAATTAAAATTTTGTGGGAAAATTCCGTTTTCGGTTTTCCACGGCTCTTCATAAAGAATTCTGCTGTCGATTGCCTGGTTTATAAATCCTTCTGTTGAAGAAACAAATTCCTTAAGAGAAAGCTGGGATTTTTTTAGTTCTTCGTTCAGTTTTTTGTCGGAGATAAAATTCGGCTTAAAATATTCTGCAAAGTCAATGAAAATTTTTTCGGTTTGGGCAGGAGCCGCTGTCTTTTCGATTTTTACACAGTCTGGTGAAATTTCGAGTCCCAAAAGGTTTGCATAAAGCGAAAAAAATCCGGCATTTTGTGGATTTTGTCTTTTTGTTCCGGCTTTTATGTTCAGTTCGATTCTGACTGTGGCAGTCGCTTCGTCTTCCAAAAAAAAGATTTTAAAACCGTTTTCGAGCGTGAATGTTTTTATGTCGTTTTGAGAAAATGAAAATAAAAAAACTGCATTCAAAAAAAATAGAATTCCTGCAAATTTTTTTTTTGTTTTGAAAGAATTGCAAAAAATTGAAGAAAATTTCATAGCTCAATTATAGAAGATTTAGCCGAACAGTTCTATTTTTTTGATATTTTCTGTAGAATAAAAAAGTTAAAATTCATCGAATTTCTAAAAACTGCGGTTTTTAGAAGCATTTTATTGCGGAGAAGAGGATGACGGAAAAATGCCGGTAATTACATTAAAAGAAAAAAAAACAGAAACAAAAATTCCTGAAAATCTTGCTGAAATTTTAAAGTCGAAAAGACATTTGACTGAGCAGGAAATTGCAGTTTTAAAAGCAAACGGAAATACGAACAGCGACAGTTTGTGGCAGAACATTTTTGTTTCCGCAAGGGACGGAGAGTTTGACGCGGGCTTAATCCGTTCTTCAGAAATCCATGGTTTTTTAATTTTGGGCAGGCTTGTTCCTTCAACCTTGAAATTTCACGATCTCGTTCTCGAAACTGGAATTTACAGTTCTTATGTGGAAAATGTTGTTTTGGAGGATGATGTTGCAATAAGAAATGTTGCCTATCTTTTAAATTACAGAATCGGTACGCGCTCTATTATTTTTAACGTGCAGGAAATGAGCTGCACAAACCATTCAAAATTCGGCAATGGAATTTTAAAAAACGGCGAATCTGAAAAAGTCCGCGTATGGATTGGAGTTGGAAACGAAAATGACGGAAGGGCGGTCTTGCCTTTTGAAGGCATGATTCCTGCCGACGCCTACATTTGGAGCCGCTATAGAGAAGATTCTGAATTGCAGAAGCGTTTTGTTGAACTTACCGAGTATGGCCAGTCAAAAGAACTCGACTCTTTTGGAATTGTTGAAAATGATGCCGTAATAAAAAATTCGACTTTGATAAAAGACGCAAAAATCGGCGCGCATTGCTATATAAAAGGCGCGCTCAAGTTAAAAAACATTACTGTTCTTTCGAGCGAAGATGAGCCGAGCCAGATTGGTGAAGGCGTTGAGCTTGTAAACGGAATTCTGGGATTTGGTTCAAAAGTATTTTATCAGGCGGTTGCCGTAAGGTTTATAATCGGCAGAAACTGTCAGTTAAAATACGGAGCAAGGCTTTTGAATTCTGTTTTGGGCGATAATTCTACCGTAAGTTGCTGCGAAATTTTAAACAATTTGATTTTTCCATTTCATGAGCAGCATCATAATTCTTCGTTTCTTATTGCTTCTACAATTTGCGGTCAGTCGAACATTGCTTCTGGAGCTACAATCGGCTCAAACCACAATTCTCGCTCTCCTGACGGCGAAATGTTTGCAGGAAGAGGTTTTTGGCCGGGACTTTGTTCTGATTTTAAGCATAATTCCCGTTTTGCAAGCTTTACACTTGTTTCAAAGGGAAGTTATCAGAACGAACTGAACATAAAATATCCTTTTTCTCTTGTTGCATCGAACGGCAACCAAAAATGTATAACGATTATTCCTGCATACTGGTTTTTGTACAATATGTATGCAATTTCTCGCAACAAGTCAAAATTCTTTAAGCGCGACAAACGTTTTGTAAAAGTTCAGCACATCGAAACAGATCCTCTTGCGCCGGATTCAATTCAGGAAGTTGTATCTGCGCTCAGCCGGATAATTGAGCTGACTGGAGAATATCTTGTAAAAAAAGGTTTGGAAAAAGCCGTAAGCGCAAAATCGCCGGAAGAGCTTTATAATGTTACAAAAGATTTTCTCCATCAAAATTCTGGCGTTGAAGTTACATTGTGCGACCCTGAAGCTCAAAAAAAATACGGAGCGGAAATTCACAAGCCGATTCGCGCATATAAAATGTACCGAAAAATCGTCAAGTATTTTGCCTGTTCTGTTCTTGTTGACTACTGCACGCTTTACAATACTCAGATTGATCGCGAAGAATTAAAAGTTATTACGACTCAGTTTCCGCTTTATACGCAATGGCTCAATGTTGGAGGCCAGATAATTCCTCAGAAAAAAATTGAAGAGCTTTTTGAAAATATAAAATCTCACAAAATTGAAAACTGGCGGCAAGTTCACGATTTTTACGACAAATGCGAAAAAGAATATCTGATTTACCGGACAAACTATGCAATTTACCTTTTGGAAAGGCTTTATTCGATGAAAGTGCGGAACTTTACTCCAGAAATTTTCAACGATATTATCAGCGATGTTGTTTTGGTGAGCAACGAAATGATGAATGCGGCACATTCGTCCCGCGAGAAAGACTTTACCGATGAATTTAGAAAAATTACTTTCCGCAATGACGAGGAAATGTCGGCAGTTCTTGGAAAAATTGAAGACAATGAATTTTTGACAGAAATGAAAGAGAAAACTCAAAGATTTAATGAAGCCTTGCTTAATCTCTTTAATATAGATTAAGTCTTGCAATTTTTTTTGTAAAACTGCATAATAAAAATATGAATTCTTTATCACTACTTCTACAGCTAGAAACTTTTCTCGTTAGGGCCTAAGCAAATCGGGTAGTGTAGAATATTATTTTTGCATTTAGAAGACCTGGTGCTTTAGGCGCCGGGTCTTTTTTTTATCCAATGAATATTTTTGCGGATTATAGGGGGAAAAATGAACGCATCAAAGTACAGACCGGTTATTCAGCCGGCATTGAAGAACAGAAAGTGGCCGGATCAGCGCATTACAAAAGCACCTGTTTGGTGTTCAGTTGATTTGCGCGATGGAAATCAGGCTTTAATCGACCCGATGGGAGTTGAGACAAAACTGGCGTATTTTGACCTTCTTGTAAAAATCGGCTTTAAGGAAATTGAAATTTGTTTTCCGTCTGCGAGCGATACTGAATTTGAATTCTGTCGCCGTCTTATCGAAGAAAATCATATTCCTGACGATGTTTCGATTCAGGTTTTGTGCCAGGCCCGTGAGCATTTAATCCGCCGCACAATGGAAGCAATTAAAGGTGCGCCGAATGTTATCTTCCATATTTATAATTCGACATCTCCGGCTCAGCGCAAATATACTTTTAATAAATCAAAAGAAGAAATCATAAAAATTGCTGTTGACGGTGTAAAGTGCATAAAAGAATGCATGAAAGATTTACCGGAGGAAGAGCGAAATAAAATTCGCCTTGAATATTCTCCAGAAAGTTTTTCAATGACAGAACTTGACTATGCAGTTGAAATCTGCGAAGCCGTAAAAAAAGAATGGGGAACAAGTCCTGACAAAAAAATCATCTTTAATCTGCCGACTACAGTTGAGTGCTATACCGCGAATGTTTATGCAGATTCAATTGAATACTTTGCTGAGCATATTTCTGACCGCGAAAATGTTGTAATTTCGACACACTGCCACAATGACCGCGGAACAGGAGTTGCTTCGTGCGAGCTTGCCCTTATGGCTGGTGCTGACCGTGTTGAAGGTTGTCTTTTTGGAAACGGTGAACGTACTGGAAACCTTGACATTGTGACTGTCGCCCTCAATATGTTTGCAGAAGGCGTTGATCCTAAGCTTGATTTTTCTGATTTGCCTGAAATTGCGGATTCTTATCAGGAATTTACAAAAATGGATATTCCTCCCCGTACTCCTTATGCCGGCGGTCTTGCATACACGGCGCTTTCTGGCGGACATCAGGATGCTATTGCAAAAGGACTTTCTGCCCGCGATAAAATGCCAAAAGACGCAGTTTGGGATGTTCCGTATCTTCTTATTGATCCGAAAGATATTGGCCGCAAATACGAAGGTATTATCAGAATCAATTCTCAGTCCGGAAAGGGAGGCGCAAGTTTTATTCTGGAGCACAATTTTGGCTATGCTGTTCCAAAGGCAATGCAGCCGGCAGTTGGAAATTTGATAAAGGCGGAAAGCGACAAAGCTCAGCGTGAGCTTAAGCCTGAAGAAATTTTGCGCTTTTTTGAGAAGCAGTGGCTTGAGAATAAATCTCGTCTCGAAATTATTGATCTTGCAACGACAATGATTGGAAGCTCTGGTTCGGAAGAAGTTGTTTCTGTCCGTGGCGTAATAAAATGCAATGGAGAACAAGTTTCTATAGGTGCAAAAGGAAACGGGCCTCTCGATGCCTTTGTTGCCGCCCTCCGTGAAACAAAAATTCCTAACTTTAATATTGCTGCTTTCCACGAACATTCTGTTGGCGAAGGTTCTGATACTTCGGCTATTGCTTATGTTCAGATTATGGAAGAAAACGGAAAACAAGTTTGGGGTGTAGGAAAATCAAGCAACGTTGGAAGAGCGGGAATTGCGGCTGTTGTTTCTGCCTTAAACCAATAGCTTACGCCGGATGCGAAAGGCTTTAGTTGCCGCGGCAAAACGATGAAACGTTCTGCCGCGGCAATGAGCGTGAGCGAACCTGTAGCAGCCGGTTTTTGAGAAAAATGTCTGGCAAAACGCCGGATATTTTTTTTAAGAAATGTGTCGTCCTGCAAAAAATTAAAACTTTTTTGATATATCAACTTTTTTTTGACACTTGCATAGCATTTAGATAAAATCGTAACAAAGGTATATAAATGAAAATTCGTATTCGCTCAATTTTTTTTAAGTTGGTTTGTCCTGTTATTCTTGTTTTGACTATTTCGGCAATGATGCTTGTTTTTGGACTCACAAAAATAGTTTCGTCAAGGCTTCTTCAGAATATGCAGGCAAGTGTTGCCAGCGACAGGTTTATTGTCGAAGACCTTATAAATGAAGAGCTGGTTTATGGCGACAGCGTTGCAGATTTTGCTTCTAGTTTTTTTTCTGGAATTCTTGCGAATAATGCGGCGGATGCTGTCAGTGAAGTTTCAAAAATGGCTTTTGAGTCGCTTGATTTGGAATTTATAGCCATTTTTGATACTGACGGAAATCTGATTTCGCCTCCGGAATATGCTCAGGGCGCGGTTGTAAATGACGATGTTCATGCTGCGTTGGAAGGAAATGCTGTTTCTAACTTGAAAATGATTTCTGGCTCGCTTTTGACAACTGATTCTTGCCGTCCGATTTATGTTAACGGTGAAGTTGTCGCTGCTGTAGAAATTACAACTAATTTGAGTGATTCTGAATTTTTGGATCGTATGCCTGAAAAAGTTGGCTGCGATGTTGCGGTTATCTACAAAAATAAGGTTGTCGCGTCTACGCTAAAAACTCTTGTCGGACAAAATGTTCCTGCCGACGTTCTTTCCGATATGGAAGATGATGATACTTGGGTTGGAGAATACAATATAGATTCTACGGCTTATGTTGCGCACTGCTGGGAATTTTCCGAACTTGATGATTGTAAGCTTCTTGTTGCTCAGAAAGCTACAGGAATTTATAAATCTATCAGCGGCATAAAAAGAATCGTCCTTGCTGCGAATATCATAAACACAGTTGTTGTTATGGTTGTAACTTTGATTCTTATCTGGATTTTCGTTTACAAACCGTTAAAAAGGACAAATAAAGCGATTATTGATCTTTCGAGCGGAGAAGCTGATCTTTCTGTTCGTCTTCCAGAACGTGGTGGCGATGAATTTGAAGATTTGTCTTCTGGTGTAAACAAATTTATGGCTTTGCTTCAGCAGCTGATGAAGGATTTGCATTTGCGTGCTGCCGATATTAAGGCGGTTATTCAGGAACTTGGTACAAGTTCTCAGGAAACTGCAAGCGCCACTGCCGAAATTATGGCAAATATTGAATCTGTAAAAAATCAGTCTTCAAATCAGGTAAACGCTGTTCAAAATGTTTCAGGTGTTATCGAAAATTCAAGCAATTCTATGAATAAACTTAAGGAAAACATTGTTGCTCAGACTTCTGATATTACAGAATCTTCTGCCGCAATTGAACAGATGATTGGAAATATTCATTCTGTAACTGATTCTACCGAAAAAATGTCTTCTTCGTTCTCAGATCTTGAAAGACTTATTAAAGAAGGTGCAGAAAATGTTAAGGCATGTTCTGATGTTATTAAGCAGGTTGAAGAAAAATCTCTTGTTCTTGCCGATGCAAATAACACAATCAAGTCAATTTCTTCCCAGACAAACCTCCTTGCAATGAATGCGATGATTGAATCTGCTCACGCTGGAGAAGCTGGAAAAGGATTTGCAGTTGTTGCGGACGAAATTCGAAAGCTCGCAGAAAATTCTAGCGCGCAGGCAAAGGCCATTGAAGAAAATATCAAAGATATAACAGATTTGATTAGTGAAGGCGGACGTCTTTCTGACCTTTCTCAGTCAAGTTTTGAAAATATCGACAATCAGGTAAATGTCGTTGATCCTCTCGTTTCTCAGATTTCAAATGCTATGGAAGAGCAGACAAGCGGTTCTTCTCAGATTTTGGAGGCGCTTGGAAATATGAAGGATGAATCTGTTCTTGTTGATGACAGTTCAAAATTGCTTTCTGACGGTTTTGTAAAAATTAACAATGATATGGAATCCGTAACTCAGATTTCTTCAACTGTTATGGGAAGTATGGACGAAATGGCTGCCGGTTCAAAACAAATTAGCCAGGCAACTCAGATTGTAAGCGAACTTGCTTTAAAAACAAAAGATGCAATGTCTGCAATTGACGAAATGCTTCTCAAATTTAAAGTTTAATCGTTATGAATTTTTATTCAAGCTTAAAAAAAACAAAAAAAGCAGTGGAAAAATTTTTCAAATTTTCTCCACTGTTTTTGACTTCCTTTTTTATCTTATCCTGTGCTTCAAAATCGGAAAAGCAAAGATTGCGCGAAATTGCAGTTCAAAATTCAAAAAAAACTGCAATTGAACAGTTTGTAAACAAGTTGCCAGAAAGCGAAAGAATTTCTCAGCTTTTTTTGGTCAATATAGAAGGAAACAAAAATTATATTCCTGTTGAAAAAACAGGTTCGCTTTATGGCAAAAAAAACGAAGGCGAACCTCTCCTTCCTGGCGGCTGTCTTTTTTTTAGCTACAATATTGCGGATTCTAAAGAGCAGGTTCGTTCGTTTATAAACTCTATAAATTCATTTTATTCAAAAAATAACAACGTTCTTCCGTTTATTGCGGTTGATCAGGAAGGCGGTTCAGTCAACCGTCTCCGAAAAATTATCGGAAATTTTCCTTCAGAAAAATATATTTCTCAAAATTTCGATGAAGTAAAAGCCCGCGAAATTTATGAAAATCAGGCTAGCCAAATGGCCGAACTCGGTTTTAATATGAACCTTGCGCCTGTTGTTGAAGTTGAAACTTTGGAAAATTCCGATTTTTTGGATACGCGCTCTTTTGGTTCTCTTGAAAAAGTTCTTTTTTATGCGCCTTTGGAGATAAATGCCTTTGAAAATCAAAAAATTGCGACAGTTTTAAAGCATTTTCCAGGAAATTCAAATACCGATCCGCATACAGGTCTTCCTGAAATAAAAATTTCTTCAGAAGAGCTTAAAAACGAACTCCTTGAACCGTTTAAAAAACTTCTTCCTTTGTCTTCATCTGTCCTTATGAGCCATGCCAGAGTTACCGTTGAGGATGACTTTTCTTATTGCGATTCTTCAATTCCTGCCTGTCTTTCTGAATTTTGGGTAACAAAAGTTTTGAGGGAAGATTTTGGGTTTGAAGGTCTTGTTTTGAGCGATGATATTTTTATGGGCGCTTTGGCGGACAATGGTTTTTTGAGCGAAGATGCAGCGGTTAGGGCGATTGAGGCCGGTGTTAATATAATTATGCTGAGCGAAAAACGTTTTGGTTCTGTTGCAAAAATTTTACTCAAAAAAGCATCTGAATCTCAAGAGTTTAATCAAAAAATTCAAAAAAGCGTTCAAAAAATAATCGAATATAAAATTAAGGGCGGACTTTTGGAACTTAGGCAGTTTGATTTTGATTCAGACGGCAAAAAACTGAAAATTCCAGCTTTTAAAGTCGTTGCCGCGGATTTTTAAGAATGAAACAAAAAAACAAAAAAAATAAACTTTCTGGAGCCGAAGGTTTTGATTCATATTATTCAGAAATTTTTGGTTCAAGATGGAATTTGTTGAAGCCGTCTCTTTACGGCAAAAATCAGCTTGCAGAATTTAATGCCGGCGGAAGCGAAAGTTATTTTCTTGACAGCGCTTCTGTTCGCGCCGCAGTAACTCTTCCATTAAAAAATGCCAGGACTGTTTTGGACATGTGCGCCGCTCCTGGAGGAAAAACAATTGTCCTTGCAAGCTGCATGGAAAAAAATGCTGAGCTTTTGGCAAATGAACGTTCGTCTGAGCGCAAAATCCGCCTTTTTCATTCTGTGGAAAATTGTCTTCCAGAAAATGTAAAAAAACGTGTCAATGTAATTTGCAAAGATGGAGCTATACTTTGCCTTGCAGAATCAAACAGATTTGACCGAATTTTGCTCGACGCTCCATGTTCTTCCGAAAGGCATGTTCTTTGCGATTTGAATTATTTAAAAGACTGGTCGCCATCGAGAATTAAAACTCTTGCAATTGCCCAGTGGTCGCTTTTGTCTTCTGCATGGCGCATGCTCAATGTGGACGGATATATGGTTTATTCAACCTGTGCACTTAATCCGGACGAAAATGACAATATCATAAAAAAACTGTTAAAAAAATTTGACGATGTGGAAATTTGTGAACCTAAAATTTCTTCAGATGTAAGCAGCTTTTGCAATGCGACTTTGCCTGAAGGCGAAAAAACAGAGTTTGGAAGCCATGTTTTGCCAGACACTTGCAATGGAGCAGGACCTCTTTATTTTTCACTTTTGCATAAAATTGGCATAATAGAATAAAAATAATGGAAGAATTTAAGTTTAAGTGCTAAAATGGTAGAGGTTTATTTTAAAAATTAAGAGGAAAGAGATGGCTTCAACTACAAAGGAACAGAAACTTCAGAGCATTATTGAGATGGAACGAATGCTAAATGAAATTCAAGATTTGGATGTTCTGCTGGAAAGAATTCTAACGGAAGCAAGAAAAATTGTTCATGCAGATGCCGGCTCGATTTATGTAGTTGAAGGAAATAATTTAAGAATAAAATATGCACAAAATGACACCCAGTTAAAAACTGTTCCTGCGGGCTCAAAAATTCCTTATGTTTCTTTTTCCTTTCCTATTTCAAAAAAATCAATTGCCGGTTACTGCGTGGTTTCCGGAAAATCTGTAAATATTGCCGATGCTTATAATCTTTCTGAAGATTTGCCATTTTCGTTCAACAAAGCGACTGACGAAGAAACTGGATATCGTTCAACTTCAATGTTTTGTATTCCTTTAAAAATTGCCAGCGGAAAAATTCTTGGAGTTCTCCAGATTATAAATGCTCAGAATGAAAATGGAAATGTAATTCCTTTTGACTCTGATGCTGAACTTTATATTACGCATTTTGCGGCAAGTGCGGTTCAGGCTCTTGAACATGCCCGTCTTATCGGAAATATGATAAAATCACTTCAACTTATGGCACAGTTTCGAGATCCGAAAGAAACTTTTAAGCATGTCGAAAGGGTTTCTTCGTTTTCGATTGAAATTTATGACCGCTGGGCAGTGAATAATAATGTTCCATTCCTTGAACAGCAAAAATACCGTGATAATTTAAAGATTGCCGCAAAATGCCATGATTTTGGAAAAGTTGCCGTTCAGGACGCAATTCTCAAAAAAATAACGCCGCGGTTAACTTGCGACGAACGTAATATTATGAAAGGTCATACTTGCGCTGGAGCCTTGATTTTTAATGAGCCTGAATCCGCCCTCGAAGAAATGTGCCGAGATGTTGCCTTGAGACACCATGAATGGTGGGACGGGCAGGATAAAGGTTATCCTGGAGATTTTGATTTTTCAAAATATGAGCCTGGAATGGCTATTCCTCAGGCAAAACCCTTAAAAGGCGAAGAAATTCCTCTTGCCGCGAGAATTGTTTCGATTGCCGATGTTTTTGACGCTCTAAGCCATAAACGTGCTTATAAAAGCGCATGGTCTTTGGAAGATTCTTTTTTTGAAATCGAAAAACTTTCCGGAACTCAGTTTGATCCATCATTGGTAATGGCTTTTTTGCAGATAAAAGATCGTATTATTGCAATCAATTCTGCGTTTGAAACAAATGGTTCTGCTGAGGATATTGACTGATATTTTTTTAGTTCTTTTTTGAAAAATTTTCGTTTACGATAAGCTGGCTTGTTTTTCGCTCAAAACAGTCTGCAAATTTTTT
This sequence comes from Treponema sp. UBA785, assembly GCF_002297065.1. Classification (NCBI taxonomy): domain Bacteria; kingdom Pseudomonadati; phylum Spirochaetota; class Spirochaetia; order Treponematales; family Treponemataceae; genus Treponema; species Treponema sp. UBA785. The sequence goes on from NZ_DBJD01000041.1 coordinate 15,578, forward strand.
TAATTCTCTAATTCCGTAGCGGCTTGCATTTTTTTCTGAAAGCCCAAGCTGTGCAAGGTTGAGGTTGAAATTTCTTTCACTCAAGCGTTCGTGTATATTGTCTTTTGTAAAAGCTGTTCCGCGATCATTCATTACGAAGATTTTTTTTTCTACAAGCCGTGCTGCAAATGGAATGTCCCTTGTAATTACGATGTCGTTGTTTTTTGCATTTTCAAAAATAAAATTATCGGCGGCACCTTCTTTTTTTTCGCAGACAATCATTTTAAAAAGAGGGTTGTTCTTTGGATGGGAAATTTCATGGTTTGCGACAAAATTAACATTTAAGTTTTTTGCTTTTGCTATGTCGATTACATAATTTTTTACAGGAAGAGGGCAGGAATCGGCATCTATCCAGATGAAAAATGAATACATTTTTTTGCACCTATGCTTTTAAAACCTGATCAAGTTTTTTTATCATTTCGGAAGTCAGTTTTTCTGCTTTTTCGTTGCTGAGCGAAGTTTTTTGAGAAACTGAACTTTTTGATTTTTCTTTGTAGAGTTCGTCGCAGAGCATTATTCCTGCGAGAATTGAAATATGGAGTTCAGATTTTAACATTCCACTTTTTTGAATTTCGTTTACGATATTTTTATAATAGCCAAGCAACTTTTTAAGATAGTTATCATCTTCACTTGCTTTTATTGAAAAAGATGTTCCTAAAAGCTCTATTTTCAATGTTCCCATTAAACTGCCTTTTTGGTTTATTAAAAAATATCAAATGACGGCTGAATTGTCTCTGTTTTTTCAGAAGATTCTTCGTTCTTAACTGAATTTTCTTGTTCTGTCTGCTGGTTCTGAACTGGAATTGCTGTATCAAACGAGTGCTGAACTGCTTTATCTTGAATTGAACTGTTTTCTGTATTTTTTTGTTCGAAAGAATTTTGAATTGAAGTTTGTTCTGTAGTTTTGTCTGCTTGCTGAACTAGTATTTGCGGTTGTTTTTGTACAGACGCTTGAACGTCTGCTGTTGCCGTATGAACTGCATTTTCTACAGCATTTAAACGTTCAAGCGCCTTTAAAATTCCTTCCTCGATCTTGCCTTGATCTGTCTGAAAACTAGAAAATTGCTCCGTTTTTGCTGAAAGTGCGTTTGTGAGCTCTGCGCATTTTCTACGCAAAGCAGCATTTTCTGCATTAAGCTGTACGATTTTCGCAACAGCATTTTCTACTTTTTCTTCAAGAAGAATGACTTGATCGAGTGAAATCATTTTTACGTCTCCGTAAAATTATTTGCTGAGCGCTTTTTTTGCAACTTCAACAACAGCTTTGAATGCTGCTGGGTCTTCAATAGCCATGTTTGAAAGAGCCTTTCGGTTCAATGTTACACCTGCTTTGTTAAGCCCATCAATAAAGCGTGAGTAAGAAAGACCTTCATCACGAACAGCTGCATTGATACGTGCAATCCACAACTGGCGGAAATCGCCTTTGCGGTCTCGGCGGTCAACATAAGCGTGGCGAAGAGCCTTTACAACAGCGTCTTTTGCTGCTTTGTAGTTTGTTCCGCGGCGTCCAGTAAATCCGCTTGCAAGTTTAAGAATCTTTGAACGGCGGTTATTGCGTTTTGTTCCATCTATTGCTCTAGACATTTTATTCTCCTTTAATTAACGGTATTAGCCGTATGGAAGCTGCTGTTTGCGGATTCTTGCTGCTGAATCTTCAGAAAGAATTCCAGCGCCACGAAGGTGCATTTTGCGTTTTGGTGATTTCTTAGTCAAAATATGACGAAGATTCATTTTCTTGTACTTTACTTTGCCAGTTCCAGTAAGAGAGAATCTCTTAGCTGAGGCTTTCTTTGTCTTCATCTTAGGCATTTTACTTTACCTCATTCCTTTACTTGACTTTCGAATTTAAGGTCATCGACATGAAACGGCCTTCCATTGCTGGCGCCTTTTCAATTGCGTATGAACCTTCACGAAGTCTTTTTTCTACTTCTTTCAGGACATCAAATCCAAGTTCTGTGTGGGCAAGTTCACGTCCGCGGAAACGAATCGTTACTTTTACTTTGTTACCATCATCAAGGAATTCCTGAATATGTTTTGCCTTAGTGTCAAGGTCGCCTGCGCCGATTTTTGGCTGCATGCGGATTTCCTTATTCTTAAGGGCTTTTTGGTTCTTGCGGGAATCACGGAGTCTTTTTTCCTGCTCGTACCGATACTTACCAAAGTTAAGAATCTTGCAAACCGGCGGATTTGCGTTAGGGGACACTTCAACAAGGTCGAGATTTCTCTCTTTTGCTAATTCCAGTGCGTCGCGAGTTGAAATAATTTTTACTTCACTCTTTTCACCTTCACCATCAATCAAACGAACTTCACGAACACGAATCTGTTCATTGATTCTTAAACCTTTAATGTCTGCCAACGTTCCTCCTAGTGTTTTACAAAACACTTGTATCAATAAGTCTTTACATAATATCAAATTCTGAGATTCTTTGTCTAGTTGTTTTTTCTCTGTTTTTGTATCTGCTGTATTGAAAAAATAGAACTTTGCTGATATTTTTTATTGCATCTATGTATTTGTTTTCTTTTTTGTTGTTTCCAATAGTAACTTTTTTTAAAGCGTGTTCTGATTATAAGAAATTAGGTTTTGAATACTTAAAAAGCCGTTTTTTAATTGTGCTTTTTGGCGCTTTGAGCGGTTGTGCTCTTTGTGCAATTTTTGAATTTTGTATTTTTGTTCCGGAGTATCAGGGAACTGATGCCGCGTTTTTCTTTTTATTGCAGTGGATTTTTAGCTTTTTTATTCCGTCGCTTTTTTTTGTTTTTTTTATTTTGTGGTCGAATGATGAATGGCGGGTACGAATTGACGGCTTTTTGTATTTTTTTCTTCCTTTTTTGTGCGTTTATGTTCCATTTTGGCTTTTTACAAAAAATGCGGAACTTTCGTTCTTTATGCTTTTTGTTTTGCCGGTGATGTTCCTTTTTGAAGTTTTTGCGCTCGAGACTGATGTCAAGGCTTTTTATTTGAATTTAAAAAACAAGTCTGCAAAATGTGTGCTTAACGTTTTTTTTATTTTGGCCGAATCCGTTTTTGCTTCGCTTGTTTTGACTCTTTATTATTTTGATTTTGACTGGTGGATCCGGGGTTCTGCCTGTGGTGTTTTTGCAGTTTTGTGTCTTTTTAGATTTTGTTTTAAGGTGAAAAAATAGTTTTTTTTAGAAAGATGCGCTCCGTTCCGCAGTGGCGGCAAGGCCGGTCCGAAGGACTGAGGGTTACCGAACCACGGAGAAACGCTGGACGGTAAAATTTGCGCCTGAAAAAAACAAAAAGGCTGTAAAAAGCAGTGCCTGTAAAAAATTGGCATTTGCTTTGAACAGCCTTTTTTTATTAAGAAGTGGCAAATCCTAGTCGAGCGCGTGTCCTGCTGAGCCTAAAACGTCGATGTTTTTGTGCATGTACATTTTTTTGAGCTCGTCGCGGGCCGGCCCAAGGTATTTTCTAGGGTCAAATTCGCCCGGGTTTTCTGCAAGAACTTTGCGGATGATGGCTGTCATTGCAAGGCGTCCGTCTGAGTCGATGTTGATTTTGCAAACGGCGGATTTTGCCGCTTTCCTGAGCTGCTCTTCTGGAATTCCGACTGAATCAGGAATTTTTCCGCCGTACTGTTCAATCATTTTTACATACTGGATTGGCACGGAAGATGAGCCGTGCAGTACGATAGGAAATCCTGGAAGCTGTTTTTCGATTTCCGCGAGAACGTCGAAGGCAAGCGGCGGTGGAATTAAAATTCCGTCGGCGTTGCGGGTGCACTGTTCCGGAGTAAATTTGCAGCGGCCGTGAGAAGTTCCAATCGAGATTGCGAGGGAATCGCAGCCTGTTTTGCGGGTAAAGTCTACGACTTCTTCCGGTTTTGTGTAGTGGCTTTCTGCCGCGCTTACTTCGTCTTCAACTCCGGCAAGAACGCCGAGCTCTGCTTCTACGGTAACGTCGAATTTATGTGCGTAGTCAACGACCTGCTTTGTGAGCGCAATGTTTTCTTCGTATGGAAGCGAAGAGCCGTCGATCATAACTGAAGAAAAACCGTTGTCGATACAGTCTTTTGCTACTTCAAAGCTAGGACCGTGGTCAAGGTGAAGGACGATCGGAATATCGCAGCCAAGCTCATGAGCATATTCAACTGCGCCGCGAGCTAAATTTCTGAGGATGAATTTGTCTGCATACTGGCGGGCGCCTTTTGAAACCTGAAGAATTACAGGAGATTTTGTTTCTACACAGGCCTGGATAATTGCCTGCATCTGTTCCATGTTATTGAAGTTATAGGCAGGGATTGCATATTCGCCTTTTATTGCCTTCGCGAAAATATCGCGGGTGTTTACGAGTCCTAAATCTTTGTAATTTACCATAAAATTCTACGCCTCCATTGGTGTTGTTCTCTTGCTGTTATTATGCAGCGTCAGAAACGAAAAATCAAGTTAAGAAGAAAATGTGCAGATTCGTGTAAAGTTTTTGGTTTTTAGAAAATAATGATGCTAAAAGAGTTTGACAAAGGACAAAGAGAAAAATATAATTTGGAATGTTATATAATTATTTTAGAAAATAATGCCGATAATTAAATTGCCGTATTATCAAGTAATACGCATGAAGGAGTTTTTAGATGAAAAAAAGCGTTGTTGCTTTAACTAGTCTTGCTCTTCTTTTTGGATTCTGTGCTCCGGTATTTGCACAGCCAAGCAGCAGGGCGGTTGAAACTTTTATTGTTGATGATTTTGACAATAAAGGTGAAAAAAATGCATACCAGAATATGGCTGGTACTGAGTTGTGGACTTGGGGTGTTCAGGCAAGCCGTTTCATTGAGGAAGGTTTTCCGAAAAAAGATTTTGTGCCTGGACAGCCAAATTCTCTTAAAGTTTTAAATAGAGATAAAAATGCCGAGCCTAAAGTTCTCGGTGTAAAGACTAAATTTGCACGCAAGGGAGAAAACTGGTTTGAAGTTTACCCTGAAGTTGACGGAAAACCTTATGAAATTCCTTTTGTTGGAACTTGCACACAGATAGATTTCTGGGTTTGGGGCGCAAACTATCTTTATTACATCGACATTCTTGTTCGTGACTCTGATGGCCGCGTTCATACTCTTCCTGCCGGAAATCTTGCATTTAACGGCTGGAAAAATGTTATTGTAACAGTTCCTACTTCTATCCGTCAGCACTCAAGGCTTCGTAGCGGTCCTGATACAATGATGTTTGTTGGTTTTAGAGTACGTACTGATCCAGATGAATTTGTAGATGATTTTAATATCTTCTTCGATCAGCTTAAATATACGACAAATACTTTGAGCAATATTTTTGATGGATATGAGCTTAAAGATATTGATTTTGGTGATTCGTCATCAAGCTCAAGCAGTGAGGATGCAAAATAATGAAAAAGTTAATTTCTGTAATTTTTACATTGGCGGCGGCAAGTATTGCTTTTGCACAGAGTTCTAGCCTTTCAGATCCTGATCCAACAATTATCGGCGCAGATTCTGCAAAACAGGCTCTCCGTGAAATTTCTGTAGATAAATTTGAAGTTGAAGGCTCTTGGAATGCTTCGATTTCTCCAGATTTTGGCGTGATTTCTAGCCGGCTTTTTGACGGTTCGCCAGCAATGAAAGAACCTGTAAAAGGTGATGAGAATGCAGAAGATTCAAAGGTTTTGGGCGTTAAGGTTGAATTTTTTAGACGCGGTATAAATTCTTTCTTTATCCGTTCTGCTCGTCCAATTCCGATTGAAGGTGTTACGAAGACTGTTTCTGTTTGGGTAGCAGGACGCAATATTGGACATAGTCTTTATCTTTTAGTTCAGGATTATTTTGGAAACAACTTTGAACTTTATATGGGAAATCTTGCATTTTCTGGCTGGAGAAAGATGACGGTTGCAATTCCTCCAACTCCGGATGGAGAGCATGGAATTATCCAGCAGAGTGCTTACGATGGAATTAGACCAGGACTTCGTATTCTTGGATTTAGAATTGACTGTGATCCAGCTCTTGCTCGCGGTCAGTACTATATTTATTTTGATGCATTGAATGCTGTAACTGATCTTTATGACGTTGAAAACCGTGATGAAGATGATATTATGGATGACTGGTAGTCGATAGACTTTCTTAAAAAAGGGACCGTTCTAAAAGTTTTATTCTAAGTGATTTGTTATGAATTGCGATGGATTGGCTTTTTGAATAGTCCCATTTTTTTTTGCGTGAGGGGCATTAGTGGCCGCGATGCGGGTGCAGAGCACCGAAAGCGCGAAGGCGCTGTAGCCACGTTTGACCCGACGTTTTTTTTTGTAAAAAAAAACGGCACGCCCTAATTGATTTTATAAATCCAGCTTTTTCCCTTCTTTTTATCTGTTTTTTTTATGAGATGCATTTTTTCCAGAAGCCAGATTAAGAGCGTGTAGCATTTTACGCATGATTTGATGTTTGTTTTTGAAAAATTCTGAGGCCAATTTTTTTTTAAAAGGGCTTGCTGTAGTTCTGGCGGCGTAAAAAAATCTGGAAGCGACTGTGGAAGCAGGTTTTTCCAGTCTTCTTTTGTGTGGAAAATTTGTTTTGAATTGATTGTTTCAAGAATTTTGTCGGTTACAAGATAGTTTTTTAGATGCCGGCGGCTTTTTGTTTTGTTTTGGACGTTTTGTTCTGTTTGACGGCGGATTTCTGTAATTTTTACATTTAAAAACTCTATAGAAAGATTTTTATTTCCTAAAAATGTGTAAATTCCTGTAAGAGAGCGGAGCGCGGTGTAGACGGTTTGTTTTGCCGGGCTTTTTCTTTTTGAAAGAAGGGTTGCGTCTGGAGAAAAAGTTTTTATGATTTTTTCTTCGATTAGCGGATGAACGATTTTTATTTTTTTATTTTTGTTTAGAAAATATTCGATTTTTCGTTTTAGAGCAGAAATATTTGAAGTTTGGATCTCGATTATCTCGTCGTTTTGAGTGATTATGTCGCAGATAAAACGTCCGGATTTTTGTTCGGTTTTTCCGCTGAACTCAAGCGCGTAGATGTTTTTTAGCGTACGATGTAGGGAATTTTCATTGTATGTGTTTATGACTGTCATTTTTTTTGTTGCTTTTGTTTATTTGTTTTTGTTGCTCAATTTTTTTTGTTCTAAACATTAAAATATTCATTTTGTCGGCTAAAAAAGTGGTTGACTTTATGATTTTATTGGTTAAAATGTATTTTAAGTGGGAAAAAGTGGAATAAAGTGGTAAAAAATGGAGCTTCTGACTGGTGAGTACCGGAACACGCTGGACGAAAAAGGGAGAATTCTCTTTCCGGCAAAACTTAGAAATGAGTTGTTCGGTGAATCAGATAAAAATGTCCTCATCGTTACGCAGTCGTTTGACCGCTGTTTATGGCTTTATACGCTGGAAGAATGGAAGACGCTTTCTTCTAAGATTATGGAAACGGCATCTCCTTTCAGCAAGCAAAATCGTCTTGTTCTTCGTAGTCTTATTGCTCCAGCTCAAGAAGTTGAACTTGATAAAGCTGGACGGCTTTCTATCCCGCAGAGCTTGCGCGAGTATGCAGGACTGTCTAAAGATTGCATAATTCTTGGAATTAACAGGTATATGGAGCTTTGGGACAGTGAATCTTATAAATCTTATCTTGAAGAAAATGAGCAGGATTTAAAAGATGCGGCAGAAGCTCTTAGTGCTATAAATTTATAAATTTTATTGAAAAAACTGCTGTGTGCCGGACGTTTTTTTTCTGTGCAGTTTTTCCTTTAAGTTTGCGGGAGTTTTTAAGTTGGAAATTGTTCATACTCCGGTTCTTTTGCAGGAATGCTTGGATTATTTAAGTCCTGTTGGAGAGCTTTTTGAGAAAAATGCTTTGATGATTGACTCAACTCTGGGAGAAGGCGGACATTCTTTTGCTTTTCTTTCCAAATTTCCAGGGCTTCATATTATTGGACTTGATGCTGATAAAAATATTCAGGCCAGAGCACGAGAAAGACTTGCTTTGTTTGGCGAAAGAATGAAGTTTTTTAACGGCTGGTTTAATGATTTTTATGAGAATTATGATATGTCTGGCGAAAGACCGAATTTAATACTCTTTGATTTGGGCATAAGTGTTTATCATTACGAAAAAAGCGGGAGGGGATTTTCTTTTCGGCATGATGAACCTTTGGATATGAGGCTTAATGCTTCTGAAGGGGAAAGTGCAGGTGACATTGTAAATTCCTGGAAAGAAGATGAACTGGCAAATATGATTTATTTATACAGCGACGAAAAAATGAGCCGAAAAATTGCAAAGGCGATTGTTGAAGCGAGAATGGGTGGAAAAATCACTTCTTCAAAAGCTCTTGCGGAAATCATTTGGAATGCGGTTCCTGCAAACTATCGTTACGGTCAGATTCATCCAGCTACAAGAACTTTTCAGGCTTTGCGAATTGCTGTAAACAGTGAATTGCGTCGTCTGCCAAAAGCTTTGCACAGTGCGTTCAATGTTTTGAAAGACGGTGGAAAAATGGGCGTGATTACTTTTCATTCTCTGGAAGACCGCATTGTAAAAAATTATTTTAGAAATTTAGGAAAACAGTGTGTTTGTCCTCCGGAACAGGCTGCCTGCACTTGCGGTGGTACTGCCTGCGCTGAAATTTTGACCAGAAAGCCTGTTGAGCCGACTGCCCAGGAAGTAAAGATGAATTCCCCAAGCAGAAGCGCAAAACTTCGTGTTGTGCGGAAAATCCATGATGCGAGCGCCCGGCATTTTATGGCAATCGAAGAGGAGGCTATGTGATGAAAAGAAAATTTTTTAAATCATATTTTTTTGCCTGCCTTGCAACTTTTTTGATTCCTGTTTTGCTGGTTTTTCAGGCGTTTCAGTCTTATCGCTATAAAAAACTGAGCGCAGAGATAAAAACACTGGAAAAAAAACAGGTTGAGCTTGTTGAACAGAACAGAAAATTGATTTCTGATATAAGCGTGCTTTCGAGTTCTGAAAGAATTGAAAAAATTGCCGAAGAAGAGCTTGGAATGCGGAAAGCCAACACCGAAGATATTGTTCGTGTTGAGATTAAAGGGGAAAATTAAAATTTAGGGTAACATAAAATGAAGAATCTTGCTGCTGAAAATACAAATACATCTCTTTTGACGTTGAATGAGCTTCTTGAAGTTGTTCGAGGAAGCGTTGTCGGCAATTTTGATTCTTCTCTTTTTTCTTTTAAATCCGTTGTGACTGACAGCCGCAATGTTGTTCCTTATTCACTTTTCGTGCCTCTAATTGGAGAGTTTCAGGACGGACACAAATATATTCCTCAAGCTTTGGAAAAAGGCGCATCGGTTGTTTTTGTTGCACGCTGTGCTTTTGAAAAATCTTCTGAAGAATTAAAAAAACTGGCAGAAAATAACCCGAAAACTGCATTCATTCTTGTTGAAAATACCCTTTATGCGCTTCAAAAAACTGCCGAACGCTATGTTGAGAAATTCCCGGACTTGATTCGCGTGTCTGTAACAGGTTCCAGCGGAAAAACTACAACTAAAGAGATTATAGCATCTGTTTTGAGCGAAAAATACGATGTTGTCTGCAATAAAGGAAATTTGAATAGCGAAACTGGCCTTCCTTTGAGTTGTTTTGAAATTCGGAGCGAAAATCAGGTTGCGCTTCTCGAAATGGGAATGAACCGTGAGGGCGAAATCGGTGAGCTTGCCGAAATTTTTAAGCCTCAATTTTGTGCAATTACGAATATTGGAACGGCTCATATTGGAAAACTTGGAAGCCGCCAGAAAATTGCGGAAGAAAAAAAGAAGATTTTTAATTTCTTAAAGGAAGATGGAATCGCCGTAATTCCCGAAAACGATGATTTTTCTGATTTTTTAGCAGAAGGTGTAAAAGGAAAAATTGTTTTTTATGGAAAAAATGTAAAAAACAATGGAATTGAATTTTTGAGCGATGATGGAATTGACGGAACGAGTTTTAAGCTGGACGGCGAAACTGTTCATCTTGCAATTCCTGGAAGCTACAATTATTTAAATGCGCTTGCCGCAGTTGAAATTGGCCACGCTCTTGGACTTTCCAGCCGGCAGATTAAAAATGGAATTGAAAAAGTAAAGCCTTTAAATGGCAGAAGCCGTATTTTAAAGGGAAAATATAAAATTCTTGAAGACTGTTACAACGCAAATCCAGATTCTATGGAAAAAGCTTTGGAATTTGCTGGCAGCATAAAATTTAGTGGAAAAAAGATTTTTGTTCTCGGGTCTATGCTTGAACTTGGGCAGGAGTCGTGCGAAGCTCACAAAAAAGCCGGTCTTGAAGCTGTAAGAGGCGGAGCGGATATGATCGTTTTTGTGGGAAAAGACATGCTCAGCGGGTTTGAATGTGCAAAAAGTTGCGGACAGAGGGCAGAAAATCTTCGCCTTGAATATTTTGAACACAGCGATGAAGATTCAATCAGGAAAATTGCTGAAATAATAAAAAATTTTGCAGTTGAAGGCGATTTTATTCTTCTGAAGGCAAGTCATGGAATTGCATTGGAACGTCTTGTTCCGCTTTTAAACGGTGGTGGGACTGAAAATGCATAATTTTAATTTTTTTGCCGAAAAACCAAGTTCAACTTATAGAAAAAGCGACTTTCATTTTTTAATTCTCGTTGTTTTATTGTGGGGAATTGGAATTGTAACGCTTTATTTTTGTTCTATGACTTACGGCATGCGTTTTCATCAAAATCCGTTTCATTCTACTCAAAGGCAACTTATAAGTTCGTTTATCGGGCTTCTTTTTATGATTTTTTTTGGAGTGATTGATATAAAAAAACTCCGCAAAATACTGCCTTTTATTGTTTTGGGTTCTCTTTTTCTTTGTGTCTTGACTTTTATACCGGGAATTGGAGTTGAAAGAAACGGTGCGCGCCGATGGATAAAAATTCCGTATTTTTCAACTTTTCAGCCTTCCGAAGCTATAAAATTTTCGATGGTTTTGTATTTGGCCAATCTTTTTGACAAGCAACGCAATTCCCTCGAAGAAGAAAGGTCGGATTTTCCGGCTGTTATTGGGCTTGTAGTTTTTGGTGGAATTGTTTTTGCTCAGCAAGATTTTAGTACAGGAATTTTTATAATTGGCTCAGGACTTTTGCTTTTTTTTGTTTCGGGTGTCAAATTAAAGATGTTTATTCCTCTTGCAGGACTTGCAATTCCTTTTTTTGCGCTTTTTATTCTTCTTGAGCCGTATCGCGTAAACAGAATCGTTGGTTTTTTAGCGCCGGACAGTTACGAGCAGACGCTTAACTGGCAGGTAAACGGCGCAAAACGCGCAATTATTGACGGCGGACTTTTTGGACAAGGAATTGGAACTGGCTTGACGAAATTGGGCGGAGTTCCAGAAATTCAGTCCGACTATATTTTTGCAGGCTGGGCGGAAGCCATGGGGCTTTTTGGCGTTGCGGTTTATATTGCAATTCTTTCGGCCTTTGCTTATAGGGTTGTAAAAATAAGCTTGCACTGCGGAAATTATTTTGCTGCGATTTCTTCGTTTGGCTTTGGAATGATGATTGTCTTGCAGTCTCTTGTGAATATTGGCGTAGCTGGCGGAGTTTTGCCTTCCACAGGAATTCCGTTGCCGTTTTTTAGTTCTGGCGGTTCTTCAATTATTTTTACACTTGCAATGTGCGGTTTTATCCTAAATGCGTCGAGAATTGAAGAAGAAAATGAAATTGAAAATTTTGACGGAGAAGGGATAAGATGAGTGAGATAATGATAACCTCTTTTGAGGATTTTAAGGTTCAGAATCATAAGAAAAAAGACACGAAGGGCAAGGTTTTGAAGGTTGTGTTTGCAATTCTTCTTGTTTTGCTTTTTGTGGAAGCGCTTGTTTATATTTTTGTTTTTCCGTGCCTAAATAATGTAAAGATAAATTTTTACGGCTTGAATAATTGCACTCGCCAGGAGCTTGTAAATGCCTGCGGCGAAAAACTCAACAGGAATTTTATCCGGTTCAATAAGGTTCAGGTTCAGTCGATAATTGCAAGTATTCCGGGAGTCGAAGATGTTGAAATTGAGCGGCGGTTTCCTGACAGAATTTTTATAAAAATAAAGGAAAGAGAGCCGGTTGCAGTTACTTTTGTGAATAAAAATGACAGAACTGTGCCTGTTCAAATCGACAAAAACGGAGTACTATTTCCTGTAAAATCTGCCGAGCTTCCTGTTGACGGTTCAATTCCGATTATTTCTGGAGTTCCTGTAGAAAATATTCCTGAGGGAATGAGGCTTCCTTCAAAATATCATTTGCTTATTGATCAGATTGCAAAAATTCAGTCTGTAAACAAAAAATATTTTGCGGCAGTTTCTGAAATTCATGTTGTTCCTCGCGAATACGGCAATTTTGAACTTGTTTTGATTCCGTTAAAAGCTCACCTTCGGGTTCTTGCAGATCGTATTTTGGACGAAGATACGCTGCAAAAAATGATGGTGACTCTTGACGTTGTGACTGGTTTGGATCGCGATGTTGATGTAATCGATTTGCGCTACGGTTCAATTTCTTATCATTCCCGTTCTTCAAAGTAACGGTTGTTTTTAGGAGCATATTTTGGGCAATATTATAGTTGGTCTTGATCTTGGTACAAGCAATGTGCGCACTGTAATTGGAGAAATTACGGAAGACAACAAAATAGAAATTATCGGTACGGCTCAAAAAGCATCTGCTGGCCTACGAAACGGCATAATCGTAAACCGTGAAAGTGCAATGGAATGTATAAAAAATTGTATTGAAGAAGCGGAGCAAAAGGCTGGATATGAAGTTTATTCTTGTGTGACTGCAATTGGCGGTCAGCAAGTTGAAAGTCAGAATTCAACTGGATTTTTGCCGATCGCTTCTCACGGAAAAGGCGCACGGGAAATTACAAAACAGGACATTAAGAATGTTATTGACGCTTCAAATTCAATAAATATTCCTTATGACAGAAAAATGCTTCATGTAATTCCTCAGAATTTTATTATTGATGGAAACCTGCCTTGCAAAGAGCCGCTTGGAAATCTTGCTGTCAGGCTTGAAGCGGAAGTTTTAATAATCACCACTTCAAAAACTGCAATTGCAAATATAACTCAATGTATTGAACGCGCAGGTTATTCAATTGATAATATTATGTTGAAAACTTTGGCTTCCATGCACGCTGTAATGGATCCTGAAGAAAGGGATTTGGGGTCAATTATAATTGATTTGGGCGGAGGAACTACGGACGCAATCGTCATAAATAAAGATGCTCCCGTCTGTACTGTTTCGATTCCTGTCGGCGGCAACCTTGTTACGAACGACATTGCTGTCGTAAAAGGAGTTTCTGCCGCAAATGCTGAAAAAATTAAAATTGAAGACGGATGCTGCTGGCTCGATGCAATGGAAGGTGAAAGGGAAGTTATAATTCCTGGTGCTGGCGGCCGTCCGCCGGAAGTTTGTGCTCGTTCAGAAATTTGCGAAATTATTGAACCTCGAATGCAGGAAATTTTTACAATGATTCGAGATGAGATAATTGACCGGGCAAATTTGCAGTTGTCTGGAAATATTATTTTGACGGGTGGCGGGGCGCTTATGCCTGGAGTTGTCCAGCTTGCTGAAAGCGTTTTTGGCACAACTGCCGTTAGAATCGGAGTTCCTGGAGATTTTGGTGGAATTCGTGAAGAATATAGAAGACCGGATTTTGCAACAGCTGTTGGACTTGTAAACGGTTATTTTGAAGGATTTTGCGGATCAGACAGTCCGAACAAAAAAAGTAAAAAAGGACAGAACGAAAAACATTCTGATGAAATTGGACTTATCCAGAAATTTTTCAAAAAGTTTTTTTAGAAGGTCAAAAGTCAATTTTTAGAATGTTTTGATAAAACTCGATATTTGTTCTGGAAAAACATCTAAAAACTGGAGTTTATAAAAAGCAGATGGGGATTTGCTAAAAAATATGGGCGGGAGGACAAAATGAATATTCTAGCCGTAAACGAGGAAAAATCGGAAAAAACAGAACCTGATTTTTCAGTAAAAACAATCGAACCTGTAAATCCTACAAAAATAAAGGTTATCGGTTGCGGTGGCTGTGGCGGAAATGCCGTAAATAATATGATTGATGCCGGAATTCAGGGGGTTGAATTTATTGCGCTCAATACAGATTTGCAGCATCTTGCTGTTTCCAAGGCCGACTATAAAATTCAAATCGGTAAAAAAATTACCGGAGGACTTGGAGCTGGAATGCATCCAGAGATTGGAGAAGAAGCCGCAAAAGAGGAATCTGAAAATCTAAAAAAGCTTCTGCAGGGAACAAATATGGTTTTTATTACGGCAGGAATGGGCGGTGGAACTGGAACTGGCTCTGCCCCTGTCGTTGCAAAACTCGCAAAAGAACTTGGAATTCTTACTGTCGCTGTAGTCACGACTCCTTTTGATTTTGAAGGTGAAGCACGACGCGAGCTTGCAGAAGAAGGCATAAAAAAACTCCGAACAGAAGTTGATTCTTTAATTGTGATTCCAAACCAGCGCGTTTTTGAAGGACCAGAAAAAAAGCCTTCAGTTTTGCAGGGATTTAAAATTATTGATGATATTTTGCGTCAAGGTGTACAGGGAATTTCTGACATAATTACAAAAACTGGCGTTGTAAACCGCGACTTTAACGATGTAAATACCGTAATGAAAGGTCAGGGCGATGCTATTCTTGGAATTGGCGTTGCGGAAGGCGAAAACCGTGCTGTCGATGCTGCTTCTATGGCAATCAACAATAAGCTTCTTTCTGATACTCACATTGACGGAGCAAAAAATGTTCTTGTAAAAATCAGCGGCGATGAAAGCGTTGGTATTGATGAATGTGATGAAATTGTAAAAGGAATTACGGCTAGCGCGTCAAAAGATGTAAAGGTTTTGTGGGGGCTTTATACTGAACCAGAACTTGGCGATAAAATCAGCGTGACTGTCGTTGCTACTGGTTTTAATTCTCCTGAAGTTCTTGAAGAAAAACAGGAAGAATCTGCGGTCGAAGAGAATGTGCAGACATCGGCAAAACAAAAAAACGACAAAAACACAATCGGTCTTGGCGATTTTATAAACGTTTTGAACGGCGGTTCTTTTGAAGATGTTTCGACATTTTCCGAAAAGAAAAAAGAAATTCCTGTGGTTGAACAGAGCACCGCTTCAAAAATCGCAGGCGGCGCAAAACCGGCAAATACTCTTGAAGAAAGAAGGGAAAATGTTTCTAACCGCATGCAGCCTGGCCTTGTTCCTCCGCCGAATTTTGATATAAACGATATAAATCAGCCTACATATTTGAGAAAAAAATATTCAAAGCTCATTGATCTTTCAAAAAAATAAAAAATGACGGTAAAAATGCTTGTTCAACAGTTTTATACTGATGTAAGGACTGTTGAACGGCTTAGCGAAAATACAGCAAAAACTTACGCGGAATGTGTTGTTCTTTTTTTTAGGTGGCTGGCAAAAGAAAAAATAAAGCTTTCTTCTGTAACCACAAAAAATTTGGTTTATTATCTTGTCTGGAGAAAAACTGAGGGAACAGACGAACTTACAATTGCGAAAGATATTTCGGCGCTCCGGCTTTTTGGTTCTTTTTTAAAAAGAAAAAACTATTGGAAAGAGAATTTTGCCCTTCCTTTGGACAGACCAAAAGCGAGCCGTTCTCTGCCAAAAGTTTTGAGTGTTGAGCAGGTTGATGCTTTTTTGAATGCAATTGACCTTTCTAAACCGCTGGGGATTCGCGACAGAGCCTTGTTTGAGCTTATTTACAGTTGCGGACTTCGGATTAGCGAAGCGGCCGGACTAAAAATACAGAATCTTCATCTTAAAGAGAGGATTTTGATTGTCCATGGAAAAGGTGATAAAGAGCGGATGGTGCCGTTTGGAGAAGCTGCAAAAATCCGCCTTGAAGCATATTTAAATGATATTCGGCCGCAACTGGTCGGTACTAGAGTAATTGATGAAGTTTTTGTAAATTATCAAGGTAAGCCTTTGAGCAGAAAAGGAATTTGGAAGAATTTTCAAATTTACGAAGCAAAAAGCGGGATAAATGCAAAAGTTCATACTTTGCGCCATAGTTTTGCAACCCATTTGCTCGCCGGCGGAATGGATTTGCGTTCTGTGCAGGAATTGCTTGGTCATTCGGATCTTGCAACGACTACGATTTACACGCATATTGAAAATTCTCAATTGAGAGAAGCTCATAAAAAGTTTTTTCCGGGACATAGAACGGAAGAGCAGGAGGATTAAGAAAATGATAAAAATTGTCCTAAAAAAATCTTCACAAAAAAATTTAAGGAATTCAATTTTTGCCTTTTTTTTAGCCGTATTCCTTTTTTGCGGCTGTTCTGGAAAATCAAGCAAGACAATAATTCGTCTTCAAAAAATGGAGGAAAATGTTGGTTCTCCTACGACCGAGGCTGAATTAAAAGACGCTATAAAAAAATATCAAGACCGTGTAACCGATATTCAGCTTGCAAATTCTCAAATTGGAATTTGGTACAAAATGCTTGCAACACGTTATCTTGATGCAAAAATGTACGGGGAAGCCTTAAAAACTTTTCAAACTGCAATTCAATATTATCCTGCAAATCAAAATCTTTTTTATTATGTCGGGGTTTGCGCCGGTTATATGGCAAAAGCTTCCCTGGATTTTAATGCGGGTGGCGGAACTTCTGCCGAAAAGTTCAATTATTTAAAACTTGCAGAAAGCGCATATTTAAGGGCGATTGAGCTAGAACCGCGTTATGTCCGTTCACTTTACGGTCTTGGCGTTCTCTATGTATTTGAACTTGATCAGTGCGAAAAAGCAATTCCTTATCTTGAAACTGCGCTTAGTGTTGAAACAAAAAACACAGACATTATGTTTGTTCTTGCCAGAGCATATTATGTTGAAGGTCAGTACGACAAAGCTGTTTCGCTTTATGATAAGATAATTTCTGTAACAAAATCTGAGCAGAAAAAAAATAGCGCAGAAGCAAATAAAAAAATTGCACTTGATGCTTCCTATGCAAATTAGCGAAAACGAAATCATAAAGAGGCTGATGCTTTCCGAGGCCTCTTTTTTAACGCTCAAAGAAAAGACTCTTTTGCAAAAAAAACTTGACAGTTTTAATGACATTGCGTTAATGTCAAATAAAGAACTTTCTTCTATTATAAACAGGGATTTAATAAAGACTTCTTGGGATGGAAAAAAAGTTCTAAAAAAAGCGCAAATTGCAAATTTTCTTATGCAAAAATTTGGCATAAGATGGACCTTTTTCGGAGATTCGGATTATCCCGTATTGCTGACAGAAATGAAAGATTCACCTTATGTTATTTTTTATCGTGGAAATTTGGATTGCTTGAAGGCGAATTGTGTTTCGATTGTAGGGACTCGAAGAGCGACTTTTACAGGAAAAAACGCAGCTTTTGAGTTTGCAAGAGATGCGTCAGATAATGGCGAAACTGTAGTTTCTGGTCTTGCTTATGGAATTGATATTGCAAGTCATAGAGGAGCATTGGCTGGAAAATCTGCAAAAACCGCGGCTGTTTTGCCAGGTGGAATTGATTCGATTATTCCTGCAGGGCACTCAAAAATTGCCGTTCAAATTGTTGAAAACGGTGGATTGATTTTGAGCGAATATACGCCTGGAACTCCTGCCCAGCCTTTTCGTTTTGTGCAACGCAACAGAATTATTGCCGCTTTGAGTCCGGCAACTGTGGTTGTTCAGGCGCCTGCTGGAAGCGGGGCTATGATTACGGCAGGACTTGCGCTTGATTACAACAGATATGTGTTTTTTCACGAAGCGTGTTTTAATCAGGAATCAAAAGCTTTGGACGTAATAAATGCTCAAAAACTTTCGGCAATGGCTTTAAGAGAAAAAAACGGACAAAAAAAGGCTTATGCAAAAAGCTTGAATTCTCCGGAAAGATACGTTTCTGAAGGGGCGCCTGTTGTAAAAAGCTACGCAGAATACTATGCGTTAAAAAATGAAGATTTCTGCGGAATAACCTTAAAAAAGGATGAAGAGCAGTTAAATTTGTTTATTGATTGAATTTGGAGTAAAAAATGGCAGCTAAGAAAAAAGAGAGTGCGGAAAAAACTCTGGTAATTGTAGAGTCTCCTGCGAAAGCAAAAACAATTGAAAAATATCTTGGGCCAGGCTATACGGTAAAAGCGAGCATGGGTCATCTTATCGATCTCCCGAAAAGCCGGATGGCAATCCAAATTGATAATAATTTTGAACCTGAATATATAACAGTCCGCGGACGTGCAAAGCTTTTGAATGAATTGCAGAAAGATGCAAAAAACAGCAGCCAGGTATTTCTGGCATCCGATCCTGACCGCGAAGGAGAAGCGATTGCCTGGCATTTGAACAACGCAATCAAAGAAAAAACATCTGCGGACATAAAGCGCGTTGTTTTTAATGAAATTACTCCAAATGCAATTCGCGAAGCGGTAAAAAATCCTCGCGGTATTTACGAAAGCCTTGTAAACGCGCAAAAAGCTCGCCGTGTTCTTGACCGTCTTGTAGGCTACAATTTGAGTCCGCTTTTGTGGGAAAAAGTAAAAAACGGTCTTTCTGCAGGCCGAGTTCAGTCGGTTGCATTGCGCCTTATTTGCGAACGTGAAAAAGAAGTGGAAGATTTTATTCCTGAAGAATATTGGACTTTGGAAGCGGATTTTATAAAAGGTAAAACCCAGTTTACGGCTCAGCTCGTAAAATATAAGGGGGCAAAGCCTGAATTAAAAAACGAAGCTGAAGTCAATAAAATCATAGAAGAAATAAAAAATTCCGAATGTAAAGTAAAGGAAATAAAAAACACAGACAAAACAGTTCGCCCAAAAGCGCCGTATACGACGAGTAAACTTCAGCAGGATGCCGCAAACAGGCTAGGTTTTACTTCAAGAAAGACCATGCAGGTTGCACAGCAGCTTTACGAAGGAATTCAGATTGGAAGCAGCCGTGTCGGTCTTATTACTTATATGCGTACAGATTCTGTCAGAATTGCACAGAGCGCGCTCGATGATGTCCGCAAATGGATTGGCAAAAATTTTCCTGACCAGCTTCCTGCCGAGCCGATTCATTATGCAGTTGGAAAAAGCGCCCAGGATGCGCATGAATGTATTCGCCCGACTTATATTGATTACACTCCAGACAGCGTAAAGGAATATCTTACCCGCGACCAATTGAGACTTTATTCAATTATTTGGGAAAGATTTTTTTCAAGCCAGATGAACAATGCAAAAACACGTACAACAAGTGTTGATATTGAAGCTGGAGATGCTCTTTTCCGCGTAAGCGCTTCAAAACTCATTGAAAAAGGTTTTTACAGCGTAATGAAAGTTCTTTCTTCAAAGGAAGAAGTTACAGGAAACATTCCGGCTTTAAAAGAAGGCGAAGTTTTGGATAGTGCTCATAAGTTCTATCCTGAACAGCACTTTACTTCTGGCCCCGCACGCTATACGGATGCTTCAATCGTAAAAATGCTTGAAGAAAAAGGAATTGGACGTCCTTCTACATATGCGCCGATTATTTCTGTTTTGCTCGATCGTTATTACGTAACAAGAAATAACAGACAGCTTATGCCGACGGTTCTCGGAAAAATGATTTCGAAAATTCTTGTAGAATCATTTCCTGACGTTATAAACGAAAAATTTACAGCGGAAGTTGAAAACGAACTCGATGCGGTTGAACAAGACAAGGTCGTATGGAACGATATGATTCGCGATTTTTATGGTCCTTTTAAAAAACGTGTTGAAGAAGTTGAGCATAATACAGAAAGCATAAAGGGATTTTTGGACGAAAAGACTGATTTGGTCTGCGAAAAATGCGGCAAGCCGATGGTGAAAAAGCTCGGCAGATTTGGCTTTTTTCTTGCTTGCTCAGGATTTCCAGAATGCCACAACACAAAGTCTATTCCTCTTGCAAAATGTCCGATAAAAGGCTGTAACGGCGACATTGTTGAACGAAAATCAAAGGGAAGAGGAAAGTCTTTCTACGGATGTACAAATTATCCAAAATGTTCATTTATCAGTCATTTTAAACCTATCGACGCAACCTGTCCTAAGTGCGGCTGGTTTTTGGTTGAAAAATTTGACAAAAAGAATGGAACTTACAAATCGTGCATAAATCCAGATTGTGATTATCTGCACTCTGCCGGAGAAGAAGAAATGCCGGCGATTCCTTCTGAAGATTGAGGTAAGTTTTTTTGACAATAAAAGAGGCTTGCGAAGAATTTTTGCTTTATATTGGTTCTGTAAAGGGAATGTCGCAAAATACTGTGACGGCATATAAAAATGACCTTGAACAGCTTTGCCTGATGCAGAGCATTGGTTTTGAACGGCAGATAGAAACTGTAACAACCGAAGACTTGAGGCTTTGTGTTGGAAATATGTCTTTAAAACATAGAAAAAACACTTCCATAAATAGATTTATTTCATCATTTAGAAGCCTTTTCGCTTATTGCTGGAAATTCGGATATTTAAAAACGAATCCTGCGCTTGAAATAAAAACCGTAAAAACGTCAAAAAACTTGCCGAATTTTTTGACAGGCGCAGAAGTTGATAAAATTTGCTCCGAACCGGATAAAAAGCCTCTTTTATGGAAAAGCCGCGACAAAGCCCTTTTTGAGGTGATGTATTCAAGCGGCTGCCGTCTTTCTGAAGTTGTCGGCTTAAAAATTTCAGATTTTTCGTACGGTTTTTCGAGTGCAGTTGTAAGAGGAAAGGGAAAAAAAGACCGAATTGTTTATTTTGAAAAAGACGCTCAAAACGCAATAAAAACTTATCTTGCAGAAAGAAATTCGCGGTTTACAGATTTAAAGATTAGAAATCCGAAAGATTTTCTGTTTGTAAGCCAAAAGGGAGAACCTCTGGGGCGTGGAGGTGTCGGTTTTATTCTTTCTAAATATTCGGGAGCGGAGGGGACAAACCGTCATGTAAATCCTCACGCGTTCAGGCATACTTTTGCCACTGCCCTCATAACCCAGGGAGCAGATGTCCGGCTTGTTCAGGAAATGCTTGGCCATTCTTCGATAAGTACAACTCAACGATATACTCACGTTTCTACAGACAAAATGATTGCAATGTACAATAAAGCGCACCCTCACGGCGGAAACAAAATTTAAAAGAATTGACAATTTACCGATAATTTTCTTTTTTGTTTTTTTTCTTGCCCGATTATTTTTTTTTGAATATATTTAAAATATGGAAAAGGCTAAAATTAGAAGTACGACAGTTATTGCTGTAAAAAAAGACGGTAAAGTTGCTATGGCCGGAGACGGACAGGTTACTCTTGGAAACACGGTTTGCAAAGGCAATGCGCGTAAAGTTCGAAAAATTTACAATGGGAAAATTTTGACAGGTTTTGCCGGAAGCGTGGCAGACGCTTTTACTTTGCTTGATAAATTTGAAGAAAAAATAAAAGAGTTTAACGGTGATTTGACCCGTTCTGCTGTTGAGCTTGCAAAAATGTGGCGTACAGAACGTTCTTTGCAGAAACTCGAAGCAATGCTGATTGTTGCGGATAAGTCAAAAATTCTTTTGATAAGCGGCGATGGAAACGTAATTGAACCGGAAAATGATGTTCTTGCAATCGGTTCTGGCGGGAATTACGCTTATTCTGCGGCTCTTGCCTATTTGGAATGCAGCAATTACAGTGCAAAAGAAATTGCGGAAAAATCATTGGGTATTGCAGGAAATATTTGTATTTACACGAACCATAACGTGACAGCAGAAGTTCTTGAATAGAAAAAACTGCAAACTTACATTTAAACGTTATTGCAAAATAAAAAAGGAAAAAAAACTATGGCTATTGAAGGACTTACACCTAAACAGATAGTAGAAAAACTCGACCAGTACATAATTGGCCAGGAAAAAGCAAAAAGGGCGGTTGCTGTTGCTTTGCGTAACCGTTTGCGCCGGATTCATCTTTCTGAAGATATTCGGGACGAAGTTGCGCCAAAAAATATTCTTATGATTGGACCTACAGGTTCTGGAAAAACAGAGATTGCACGTCGGCTTGCAAAACTCGTAAATGCGCCTTTTATAAAGGTTGAAGCGACAAAATACACAGAAGTTGGCTATGTTGGACGCGATGTTGAATCAATGATTCGTGACCTTATGGCAGTTGGTTTTAATAACGTAAAGGCAGAAATGGAAGAGCAGATGAAAGAATCAAGCCTTCCGAAAGTTGAAGAAAAGATTCTTGACCTTTTGCTGCCCGGAACAGAAAAAAAACAGAAAACGCCAAAGGATTCCGAATCTATGCAGATGCCGGAAAATGCGTTTGTTTTGCCGGAGCAGATTTCTGATGAAAAAACAGAATCGTCTCAGAATTCGACCCGCGAAAAATTCCGCCAGATGCTTCGTGAGGGCAAACTCGAAGACCGCGAAGTTGAAGTTACAATAAGAAGGCAGCCACGCGGACCGAGCATGGAAATTATTGCCGGTGGAAGCCTTGATGATTTGCAAAGCGGAATGCAGGATTTGCAGAATATTTTGACAGGCCGGAATTTGAAGAAAAAAATGGTTACTGTTCGCGAAGCGCGCAAGATTTTACAGGCAGAAACATTGGATTCAATGATTGATCCTGACAAAGTTGCTGATATTGCAAAGCAGCGTGTGGAACAGAGCGGAATTGTGTTTATTGATGAAATCGACAAAATCGCGGCAAAAAATCAGAATTCTTCTGGACAGGTAAGCCGCGAAGGCGTTCAGAGAGACATTCTTCCGATTGTTGAAGGCTCAAAAGTGAATACAAAATGGGGCGTTGTAGATACAACTCATATTTTGTTTGTTGCCGCAGGAGCCTTTAGCATGAGCGCACCAAGCGATTTGATTCCTGAATTGCAGGGACGTTTTCCTCTTCGCGTTGAACTTGAAAGCCTTACAAAGAATGAATTTAAGCGCATTTTGCTTGAACCAAAAAATGCTCTTACAAAACAGTATACTGCGCTTTTGGAAACAGAAGGCTTAAAAATTGAATTTAGCGACGATGCAATCGACAGAATGAGTTTCCTTGCAGAAGATGTAAACAGCCGAAGCGAAAATATTGGCGCACGCCGTTTGCATACGATTATGGAAAAAGTTCTGGAAGATGCAAGTTTTTCTGCAGACGAACATTCTGGAGAAACTCTTACAATTGATGCAAAATTTGTTGATGAAAAGCTCCGTGGCGTTGTTACGGATGTTGATTTGTCGCGCTACATTCTGTAAAAAAAAATTGAATTTGCTGGCGCACGGCCTGCCACTTACATGGCAGGGATATTGCGTGCAAGCACGCTGCGACTTTTGCTGGCGCAAAACTCGTTGATTATACTGTGCGCTTACGCGCACGGCCCGCCACTTACATGGCAGGGATAGTAGGGGCGGCGGAGCCGTTGGCGGTTGCTTGC
>NZ_DBJD01000031.1:0-7966 GCF_002297065.1 Treponema sp. UBA785
GCGAATCCAAATCCAAGCGCTGCGACCGCCGCAAGCACTGCCAATGCTTTTAAAAATTTCTTCATAAGAAACTCCTTAAAAAATTAATATGGCAGTATTTTACAGGGCAAGGGGGGGGGAGCGAAAGTGCGTTTTACGCACCGAAATTAAATTACCGTGCACAGCAGGAATTTACTTTGCAGCTTATGCGGAAAACTCGCGCACATTATTTCTCCCGGCCGTGAATGTAGATTGTTTTCTTTTTGCTTCCATTGATTTGCCCTTCACTTTTCTTCTGACTCATATCTTTTACTTTAAAAGACTTTCTTGAATTTTATATTCTTTGCACGGCACCATTCCTGATATGCAAGTAAATCTTCGCCCTGTAAAACCCGATTTCCTGGTCCTAGCGCCTGACGGATGCTGAATTTTGGTGAAACTTCAATGCAAATCCTATACTTGTTCTTGTATTTTGCATACACGATTGTGCAGTATTTTTTGCGAGCCAGTTCTGTATAACACCAGCCCACGCAATTGTGCATTTCACTTCCGACTGTCCTCAGTTCTGCGGAGCTTTGGGCCACATAAAAGCAATAACGGTCTTCATCTTTTACTTCGACAGTTTCAATCTTTCCGTCACCTGTGCGAATCGTAGTCCTGTTTTCGCCGCATTTATAGGCAAGGTCAAGGTGAGGCTGCTCGATTTCAAATTTTTCATCTTTTTCTTGATTTTCGTCAAACATCCGGGCAGAAAGAGCGTTTGCACTCTGTGCTTGCACAATGTCGGCACGGCGAACTAAAAAATCATGCGTATAATCATTGAATCCTTCGTGAAGCACATCTTTCTTTTCTTTATCACTCAAAGCATCAGCGCAAATCGGATAAGAATTTATTCCATCAATAATGACATTGTCTGGAATCTTTTCGTCAGCAAAAAAATTGAAAGTTCTTTCCAGACTATTCCAAACTGTTTTTTCGGAAGAAATTGCAAGCATATCCCCGACGAATTTTTTTAGCGAGGGGCGAATGCTGTAAGAAATCTCGCCGTCAGAAAAATTTACCATACAAAACTTGAAAAAAGCATAGCAAAGAGGATTAGCGCTTTTTAAAAGAATATTCAAATCAGAAAATCCCAAATCCTTTACCGCCGCATACGAGATGACACCTTCAGGGAAACTCTGGTACAACTTTCGGACAGATTTTGAAGGCTTTATTCCGAGACTGTGAAACATTTCGTTTTCGGCGGTCGGAGTGTTTCCAGAAGAAAGAGTTGAAAAATCCTTATCATACGGATTTAAAGCCCAGTGATGAGAAATTTTATAGAAATTGATGTTGAACGGACTTAGCATATAACCAATGATAAGACTGAAGCCACGAAATTTTGAAGCAATGGTCGGGACTATGCCAAATTCTTTTTTATACCGATCGCCTAAATCCTTTAAGATTTCTTCCGTGATTTCAGGACAAAGGCCGGCTGCCAAATCTTCGCTCTCAAAAACAGATTTTCCGTTTTTGGATAAGACTTTACGCTCAAGATTAAGCTCATAAAAATTTTCGATAAGACGGCGGTTCTGCTTTACGACAGTCTGGGATTTTACAAGAATGAGATAATTATTTTTTGTTTTTGCCACATGATAGCCATAATTAAAGATTGAATTTTCATAAGCAAAAGGTCCTTCATACAAATGTCCGCACTGACTTTTAAGAATATTATTTGAAAAGGCGGCGATATATTCCCAGCGATGGCACGAGCGGCAATATACGCTTTTCTGTTTTAAATTTACTATGGTCGGGAAAAGAGACATCGGCTCACAAGAAATTGGTATGTACTTATTAATTTTTGGACTAAATGCCCAGTAGCTGCACTGTGCTCTCATTTTTTTTCTCCAGATTGTTTAAGATTTCACAGTCATATATATCGATTGCCCAGCCGTCTTTTATAGCCCGCTTGATGTCCGTGTAATGAGCAATCACTTTTTCTGTAGGAATAGGAAGCGTCGTGGTGATTTTAGGAACCGTAACCGTCAGCTCCATTCCTTGCCCTCTCTTCTTTTTTGCACTCAAAGAAAAGTCATACATCTCGCGCATTTCAAGCTCGTTTATTTGCAGATGATGAGATGAAACAACTGATATAATTCCGTACCTGCCGTCAAGATTTCGTATTGTGACTTTCGGCTTTGCATTTTGAACCGTTTGTCTTCTGACTTGTTGATTCCACTTATACTCGCCCGATTCCTTGTACTCAACCAGTTTTTCAAACTCTTCCTCAGAATAAAACAGGTGAGTTACATAATAAAGTTTTTTTTCGATATATCCTTTAATTCCTTCTCCGTTATCACTTCTGCAGCTAAAGGAAATATCATAGCCAAAATGCTGGAATCTGAAATTGAACTCATAAGGCGGTTCTTTGGTCACAAAACGAATCGCATCATTCTGAATATCGATGAAAATCTTTGCGCCATCGTCGAACTGGCCTTCAATCAAGTCCTCGTCTTTTAGTCCGAAATATTTGAAATCAATTTCGTTTTTTTCATTTCCGAATTTTTCGACAAACCTAAGGAACTGCTCGTGGTTCAAAAACTTTATTTCACAATGAGTTGGATTCATTCTGCGCTCTCCATTTTTAGAAACGCCGGTTTCGTCTCTTTGGGAAACCGGCAAACCCGAATCTCACCGGCAAAAGATAGGCGCCGGATTTAGCATTTTGCGATTCAACCGCAAAACACAAGAATAATATATGGAAAATTCGCAAGAAGTTCAAAAAAGTGTGAAGAAAGCTGAATTTTTTTTCCAGCTCAGAATGTTCCCTGGTTAAAAAGGAATGTCGTTAGCCTGAATTTCGAGTTTTATGATTTTATGTCATTTTTGCTTTTCATTCTCAAATAAAAACACCGCACCGCTGCGAGCCAAAAAGACTTATAGAGGTGCGGCATTGTATTTTGAGAATATATAAATTGTCTGAGATTTGACAGATTTTAAAGCACAGAAAGCGCGAACAGAACTTGAATTCATACCATCTATTGTTTGCATTTTTTTTCTGTGCTCCTCGTGCAAATTTTTGTGAGTACTTACAAGTTACAACACAATTTTAATAAAAAACAGTGCGTTTTACGCACCGAATTTTTTATTTCAGAGGCTAACAAGCTTGTCTTCCCGGCTGTATTCAGCTGCAATATAAAGAATCCATTATCTTTTTTTGACATTCAACGGAAGGCTTTTTCATCTCCAGAAGTTCCGCTTCAAGCTTTTTCTTCGTCTCCGGGCTGACACACCTGAAGATTTTGCTCTGGATTTCATAATCACAAAATGCGATTGCCTGTGCAAGGAAATCAAGGTTTTCCTCGGCGATTTTCTTCACGGTAATATCATCAAGCCAAACAATGTTCTCAAAGTTCCCGGAAAGATAGACTTCCATCGCTGTATGTGCCCGCTGTTCTTTTTGCTCACTGCTTTCTTCAAGTCTGCGCAAGTATTCCGCACGATTTTCATCATCCCGCTTCTCAAAGTCTGACATTAGCTTTGCGCCAAGTTCTTCGCCAATCATTGAGGCAAGTTTCATCGCAAGGACACGAGGATTCGCCCCTTCATAGATTGAATGCACGCCCTCCGCCGCCATCATCAGCGCAAGTTTTTCTTCGTCGCCGCCTAGTTTTTGGGAAGAAGCGATTGCATAGAAGGCGATTTTCTCAATATCGGATATTTCAACACCGTCACAGATGTCCATAAAAAGATTTCGTATAAAATTTCTACCATACAAAGAGATTTTTTGCGGAAAATCCTCTCCCGCAAAATCATTGAAGGCCTGCTCAGTATCCATATCCGCTTGCAAGGAAAGAATTCCTTCACGGCGGGAACGTTCGGCCGTGTTTATCAAAAACCATGCCATGCCAAGCAAAGTCTTTTCGTACTCAGGCTTTGCGGGCGGTAAATTGTAGAAGATTGCCATTTATTCCTCCAAAGATTTTTTCATGTGTTCAAAGGGACGGTTTTATTTATTTTCCCGATAATCGATTTCAGGGCATAAAGCACAACAGAAAATTCATCCTTAACAATGATTTAGAAAAAGACAATCGAATCGTTGCCATTTACATCTCTGCGATTGACGATAAAATCTGTAAGTGCTGCGGTCATTTTATCTCCTACTCAAAATTAAAATCTGCCAAAGTGTTTTTTCTTCGAGGATGTCTAGGTCTTCGCGGTGCATTACTTTGCTCCTCATAAAACTTTTTCATCGCAGGATCTGTCTCCTGAAATTTAACACGCAATGGCGGTCTAAAAACTTTAGCTGCATCGTTTGCTGTCGTAGAGCCATCTCTTCCTTTGCCGAACACTTTTTTGTGTCCTTCCTCGCTGAACTGAATCGTGCAGTATAAAAATCCACGAATCTCATAAAACCCAAGCTCGTAATTCACAACTTCATCAGGAAAAAGCGCTTGCATAGTTTCAGTATAAAGCCTTTGTACTACATCTTTATCCCATTTTACAAGCATCTCGTCCAAAAGAATGCTGAACTCTTTTAGGAACACGCCAAGTTTTGCCTTACCAGTGCAGAACGGCGGAATGGCTATCGTGCAAAAAGGGTAATCATCTGGCGACAATGTCAGGCTTCTGTCTTCATATTTTCCCTCGTAAAAATTGAAACAAGTTTCTGTCGCAATTTCGCAATCCTCAATGTAAAAATCCGTAAATTGATATATTCCTTCATTATATGGAAACAAGATTCTTCACCTCCTATAATTGCAAAATTACTCTGTTTTGCCTTCGTTTAGCGGCACGAACACCGTGTGCACTGATTTTTTGTCCTTGGTCATAGTCCTGTACAGGACTCCGCCGAACACTCTAATGACATCGGTATAGGGAGAAGCTGTTTCGTCAGTTCCATAGTTCAATGCCGTTCCGTCATCTAAAAGCTCTACATGACCAATTCTCTTTTTTTTAAGTTCTTCAAGCTCTTTGTTCATAATTTTTCTTCCGCTCTAATAATATATGGAAAATTTGCAAAAAGTTTAAAAAAAAGGTGATTTTCCCGCAATTCGCATAGCAGGTGGTTTATTATAAAAATATTCCGCTTCGCTATTTGGACGATTAAAAAAACTCCTTCGCCAAAAACAAAACTTTTTACAAGCGAAGGAGCGGCTTGCCGCCGATAAACTTCTATGATGTCCGCTAGTTTTTAGAGCGAGCGAATTGCAAGCGCATAGGCATAGCCTGTACTCGAAATGAGTTCAGGCACATAAAAAAAACTTAAAAATTTGATATAATAATATTTTACAAAGAGCAAAGCGGTCGCGAAAGTGCGTTTTACGCACCGAAAATAAAGTAACTAAGTTGCCCGAATAAAGTAACTATATTTCCAAATATAGTCACTTTATTTTAAAATATAGTTACTATATTTACTCAACATAGTGGGTATATTTTTTTAATCTTAAAAACGAAGATTCCGCACAAAAAAAGCGGAGCTTTTACGCTTCGCGTCTTGCTTAACGAGTTCCGAACTAGCCGAAACTCGCACATATTACTTCTCAATTTCTGTGCACTTTAGATGCAAGTCATCCAACTGCTTGCGGACCGCGCCACACCGCTCCCTGCCCTAACATAATCCTTGACCTTGTAACACTTTAGTGTTACATTTTTATTATGAAAGAATACTTAGCCTACAAAGGCAATAAATTCATCGTGGAGTGGTATTTCACAAAGAAGGGTGAAAGCCAGCCGTTAGAGTTTTTTAACACCTTATCCATGACTGAACAACAAAAATTCTTTCATCTATTAAAACGAATTGGAGATTTTGGCTTCATTTCTGATATAACAAAATTCAGAAATGAAGAAGACGGAATATATGCTTTCAAGCCTCAGCCAAACAGATTTTTATCTTTTTTCTTTGAAGGCGGAAAGATAATTATTACAAATGGCTTTGTCAAAAAGAGCCAAAAACTGAAAAAACAGGATAAGGCTTGTGCAATATCTGCACGAGAAGATTATGCTAAACGAGTAAAGGAAGGAAACTATTATGACAAAGACTATGAGTACATTTGACAGAATGATGGAAAATCCAGAATGGAAATCCGGCTTTGAAAAATCCTATGAAGAATTCCTTATCTCAGAATTTATGTGCGAGCAAATGAAAAACGCCGATTTAAGCGTCCGCGAACTTGCGGAGCGTGCTGGCGTTTCCCCTACAACAATCCAGCATCTTCGCACAGGCAAAGCAGAAAATGTAAAGGTAAAAACGCTTATGTCGGTTTTACATGAATTAGGATTCAGTTTGAAGCCAGTTGCAACGCTGCATTGAAGATTGAATCGCGAATCACAAACGGAATTCCTGCAAGCTATTGCAAGTTTGTTATCTTCCGCACAAAAAAAGCGGAGCTTTTACGCTCCGCTTTTGTTTTATAGCATTTTATTTTTCTGGGTCAGAAATCGTGATATGCAAATGCCGCAATCCGCTTCGCGCCTTGCTTACCGAGTTTTCCCTGCGGAAAACTCGCGCATATTATTTCTCAACCTCAGTACATTTTAGATGCAAGTCGTCCAATTGGCTTTGGTCAACTGCGCTTGGACACTCGTCCATAGGAGAAGCCGCCAGATTGTTCTTCGGGAAGGCGATTACCTCGTGGATGCTTTCCTCGTGGCACATGAGCATGATAAGGCGGTCGAGTCCCGGTGCGATTCCTCCGTGCGGCGGCGCGCCGAACTTGAATGCCTGTACCAAGAAGCCGAACGCTTTTTCTGCGCGCTCGCGGCTGTAGCCTACGATTTCAAAAATGCGCTCCTGCAATGCAGGGTCGTTGATACGCATTGAGCCTGAAGCAAGCTCGTAGCCGTTCAGGACAAGGTCGTAAAGGTCGCCTTTTACAGCTCCCGGGTCGCTTTCCAAAGAGTCCCAGTATTTTTTCTGCGGAAGCGTGAACATGTGGTGCTCTGTTTCCCACTTGTTTTCTTCCTCGTTCCATGCAAAGTACGGGAAGTCGATAATCCAGGCAAAGTGGAACTCGTCCTTTGGATTGTAAAGGTTCAAGTCTTTTCCAAGCTGCTTGCGCACTGCTCCGAGCGCGACGCACGCTGTCTGCCATTTTTCGTCGCTTACAAACAGAAGAAGGTCGTTCTTTTCTGCTCCGAGCTTTGAGCAGATTTCCGCTTCTTTTCCGGCAAAGAACTTAGAGATTCCGCCTTCAAATTTTCCTTCCGCGTCAACCTTCATCCAGGCAAGGCCTTTCGCATGGTTGATTTTTGCGACTGCTTCCAAAGCTTCAATGTGCTTTCTTGAATATTTGTCCGCCGCGTTCTTTACAACAAGGGCTTTGAGTCCACTTCTCTTGTGGCGTTCGATGTTCTTGTCTGCGTTTGCGGCTCCTGCCTTGAATGCGTTAAAGTCGCTCAAATCCGCCATAAATGCCGCATCCTGCATCTTCATGTCAAAGCGCAAGTCCGGCTTGTCGCTTCCGTAAAGGTCAAAAGCGTCGTCCCAGCTGATTCTGTCAAAGTGAACTGGAAGTTCGTAGTTCAAGGTTTTCTTGAAAATATGGCGCATAAGCTCTTCGGTTGTCTCAAGAACTTCCTCGCGGTTTGTGAATGACATTTCCATATCAATCTGAGTGAATTCCGGCTGGCGGTCTCCGCGTGCGTCCTCATCGCGGTAGCAGCGCGCAATCTGAAAATACTTGTCAAAGCCCGAAACCATCAGAAGCTGCTTGTAAAGCTGTGGCGACTGCGGCAAGGAATAGAATTTTCCCGGGTGAACACGGCTTGGAACAAGGTAGTCGCGCGCGCCTTCCGGAGTTGATTTAATAAAAGTAGGAGTTTCAATTTCCAAAAATCCCTTTGAAGTCAAGAATTCGCGTGTCGCAAAAGTTACCGCTGAGCGCAAAATAATGTTGTGCTGCATAGGCTCGCGGCGAAGGTCAAGGTAGCGGTATTTTAGGCGCAAATCCTCGTTTGGAAGAACAACTGTTCCGTCCTTCTGGCGAACTTCCTCAATAGAAAAAGG